>JAFGMW010000082.1 GCA_016927275.1 Pseudomonadota bacterium | reverse complement strand
GGCCGACGAAAGCCCCCGATGACCTTCAGACAGTCTGGTTCATCTAATGATGAAATGCCGGGGCGTGGGAACTGCGCCCCGGCCGAGGCAGCGCCTGAGCCGAGGAGGGGTAGCGAGGAGAGCGAGCCGATCCGCTCCGTCTGACGTCTCACGCCAGCGACGAAGGAAGGGCCCGGAAGCCCTGCGGCTGTCCGCGTTGACACTTTGACACTTTAAAGCTAATTTCATGTTCATGAAAAAGACATTGTGCTTCGCGGCCTTTGCGGCCGCCATCCTCGTCTCGGCCTCTGCCCACGCATTCACCACGGGCGGGTTCACGAACCCCTACGGCGTGGCGGTGGACGCGCGCACGAACTTCATCTTCGTCTCCAACGTGAACGGCTCGCTCGACGCAAAGGACGACAACGGCTTCATCTCCAGGCTCAAGGGCGACGGCTCGCTCGACAACCTGCGCTTCATCGACGGCGCCTCCAGGAGCGTGGAGCTCCACGCGCCCAAGGGCATGGCGGTTGTGGGGACGACCCTCTACGTGTGCGACATCGACAAGCTGCGCGCGTACGACACGACGTTCGGCAACCACCTCTTCGACGTGAACTTCGGCAACCTCCCGGTCCAGCACTTCTACGACGTGAAGGCGGGGCCGGACAACTCGATCTATGTCGCCGACGGGCCGGGCAACCGCATCTACCGCATCGACCTCTCGCGCCAGCACGAGGTCACGACGCTGGTCTTTGGCGAGTCGCTGGGCCGGCCGCACGCGGTGGTCTGGTATTCGGCCAAGCAGGTCTTCGCGGTCGCGGGCTGGAGCTCGGGGCAGGTCACCGCGTACAACCGCCAGGGAAAGCAGCGCCCCCTGCCCGCGGTCTTTCTGCGAACTCTCGAGGGAATGGACGCGGACGAGAAGGGCAACCTCTACGTCGCCAGCACCGGCCTCTCGGGGGTCTACAGGATAGACATCGGCTTCGCGCTCAACAGCTTCAACACCGGGATCGACTCGCCCGCCGGCGTCGCCTTCGACAAGGCGGGCGGACAGATCATAGCCGCTTCTTTCAACGGAGGCACGGTGGAGTCGATGCCGGTCGTTGCCGAGGCGATCGTCCGGCCGGCTCAGGACACCTTCATCCCGGCGCCTGCGCCCTCCGTCCCGGCAGCCCCCCCTGTTCCGGTCCCGGCCCCGCCCGAGCAGCCCGCACCTCCGGCACCTTCACCCGAAGCCCCGCCCGAGCAGCCCGCACCTCAGCCGCAGGCAGAGACACCTCCGCAAGAGGGCGTTCCGAGCAAACCTGCACAGTGAAGTGAAATTCTAGGCCTTGTACCAGTCGAAGATCTGGTGCCAATGCTGCCTCTGGAAGGCCTCCTGGATCTTGTTGGCCAGCTGCTCGATCTCCTCGGGGGTCGAGAAGTGGCACTCGAGCTTGATCCTCTCGTCCTCGAAGTAGGGGTCGTGGACGACCTTGGCGGAATCGGGGAGGTCGAGGTTCTGGATGAGGCTCGCGATCTGGTTCTGCCTCTCGGCCAGCTGCGGGATCTTTATCCCGCGCAGCGCCTGCCTGAGATGCCGCACCTTGTCGGCGGCGGAGCTGGCCCTGTCGGCCACCACCTGCATGAACTGGTAGCGCTGCAGGATCTCCTCGACGGTGAGCCCGTCGCGCGCCGCGATCTCGCGTATGAGGGTGAGCAGCTCGTTGAGCTTGCTCGCCGAAGGCCGGATCTGCGTGAGCACGGGCAGGAGCTCCTGCTGCGTTGACGAGCTGAACTCGGCGATGCGGCTTGCCGACGAGAGCGCGAGGTCGCTCGAGACCGCGTAGCCCTTGAGCGGCTCGGTGAGCTCGTTCAGCGACATGAGCTGGTGCAGGGTCCTGTAGCTCGGGTCCAGGCCGAAGAGCGGGAGGAAGCGCTTGACCATCTCCGCCTCGGAGACCTGGCAGAACTGGTTGAGCTTCGTGAGCGAGATGCTCTTCTCTATGAGGTTGAGCTCCCTTGTCGCCGCGTTGTCGTGCAGGCTCCACATGAACGCCTGCGTGGGAGAGAGGTCGGCCGGCTCGTGCACGAGCGCAGGCAGCGTCTGCCGGGCGAGCTCCTGCATCACCAGCACGCGCTTGTACCCGGTTACGATCTGGTACGTGTGGTCCGGGGTGTGCCTCACGTTGATCGGCTGGATCACCCCGACCGCCTTGATGGAGCGCGTGAGCGCCTCGAGCTCGGGCGCGAAGGTGATCCTGTAGCTTGAATCTGCGAGGTTTATCTCTGAAACTGGAAGATATTGGAGTAGCATGGCGGCGCATATTGGGGAAACGTCCGGAAGATTGCAACTCCTTTTTGCAAAAAAATCGCCCCAGGGCACTTCGCAATTGCATTGGCGCGGCATGACGAAGTATGAATCGGGCATGCCCCAACCCGCAAACACGGACGAGCGCTGGATGCGCGAGGCGCTGACGGAGGCGCGCAAAGCTGCGGACAGAGGCGAGGTGCCGATAGGCGCGGTGGCGGTCCGCAGCGGGAAGATCGTCGGCCGCGCGCACAACGTCCGCGAGCAGACGCAGAATCCCCTCGGCCACGCCGAGATCCTGCTCGTGGGAAAGCTGGCGAAGAAGTTCAAGAGCTGGCGGCTCGACGGCGTCACCCTCTACGTGACATGCGAGCCGTGCCTCATGTGCGCAGGCGCCATGCTCCAGGCGCGGGTCCCGCGGGTCGTCTACGGCTGCAGGGACGAGAAGGCGGGCGCGATGGGCACGCTCTACGACCTGTCGAACGATCCCCGCCTCAACCACTCCATCGAGGTCACGGCTGGCGTGCTCGAATCGGAGTGCGCGGCCGCGCTCTCCGATTTTTTCAGGGTGCTCAGGAATTCCAGGGGCCGGTCAGATCGCCCTGACGAGAAAACCTGTAAAGAGTGACAAAGACTGCGCGGCGCACGGCGCCGCGACCGGGGCATTGAGAGGCGCGGCGAAGACCCCCGCGGAGATATCGGAGGCCGAAGCCGGGCCGCGGGGCGGCCCGATGCGCCTCTTCCTCGTCAGCGGGCGCGGCGTGCCGGGCCTGCCCCTCACGATCGGGCCGGGGCCTTCCCCCTCGCCCCATCCGTCGTCGCCCCCGCCCCTCTCAGGCACCGTGATGCCGATGTGGTTGACCGAGACACCGCTTTCGAAGAACGAGCTGGGCGGGAGCGATGGGTCGGCCCCGTCGAGGTCCTCCACGCTCACCTCGAAACCTGACCTCCTGAGGAAACCGAAATCGAAGTTTCTGGAGTTGAATTTGTATATGTCGACTCTCCCGCCCGGCTTCACGGCGAGAATGGCCGACAGCATCATGCCCACCCAGCCGAGAGGCGGGGGGGCGACCATGAGCGCGCCCTCGAACAGCGGCCGTTTGAAGCTGTAGGGCACGAGCCGCTCCGCCCTGCCTGCGAGCGCCAGGAAATTCCGCGGCACGAAGCCGATCCTCGAGATCGCCTCCTCCGCGATCGGGGGGCAGTTCGGGTCGATGGACAAGACCGTGACGTCCGCGAGCCTCGCCGCGAGGGCGAGCCCAGCCGGGTTCGAGCCCCCGCCGAGCTCCAGGTGCATGGGGCGGGGCTCGCCCGAATCGTGCTGTTCGAAGAGCCACTCCCCGATCCTGCCGGCGGCGATGTCGTCCCTCTCCGCCTCGGCCTCGCCATCCGGCGCAGCGGTCCCGTCCCGCACCCGCTGCGGGCGGCCGACGAGCACCCTCCTGATGAACGGCCCTATCTCCTCCGCGTACGCCTGAGAGGAGTCCCCCATCCTGTGCCTGAAGGCGGCGTCGAGCAGCGCAGCATCGACGAGCAGGGGATTGGCTCCGGTCCGATCGATGCTCCGGAGGGCTTCCTTCGGAACCATAGCCGCCATTGCATGGAAGGCCAGGTCGCTAAGCTCCTCGAACGACATCCGCCCCCCGAAGTCCGGCTTCTCGGAAGCAATCGCCCCGATCTTTCCGGTAAAGAGGCCGATCCGCAGGATCTCCGAAAGGCGAAGCGACAACTCCGCAGCCGCTTCGAAGAGCCCTTTGTCCCCCGCGGCCGCGCAGGGCTCCTCGTCAAGCGGATTCAGCGCAAGCTCGGCAGCGATGCGCGAGCGAAGCTCGTTGAGCCTCGCCTTTGCGCGTTCCGAGGCCAAGTCGATCGCGAACATCGTGTTTCTGAAGAGCTCGGGCGCCCTGCCGGCCAGCGCTCTCCTGTCCATGTCCATGATCGCTGCCGCGCGGCCCACCGAGCTGTCGATCTCGAAGAGCCGCTGCCTGTCCCCGGCGATACCGCCCCTCGACTCGCTCTCCATCTCCTCAAGCTCCGATGCGAAGCGGTCCATCATATCCTTCAGACCGGGGCTCACGACAGTCCTGCACAGCCCCTCGATTTCGCACCTGAGCTCCTCGGCGCTGCCCCGGACCGCTCGGTAGCGCCTGACGAGTTCGAACTCCGAAGGGACCGGCGGGATCGCACCGTCGAGTTTGCGCCTGAACTCGTGGGAGAGCAGAATCCTCGGGTCCTGGCTGAAGATCCGAAACTGAGACGCGAAGGGCTGGGAGCGCACGTCGAGGTCTTTCGAGCCGACGAGGGCGGCGCCGTAGGCCTGCCAGAAATCCCACCATAACGGGGCGCCCTGATCAGAGTGGAAGATATCCGGGTCGTCGATCGCCCCGCGCAGCTTATCCTCATCGACCGCGAAGTCGTGGCCTCCCGCGCGGGCAGCCTCGATCACACGATGGCACCAGTCCCGCACCGCGGGGTCCGCAAAGGTAACCAGAAGCTCTCCGCTGAAGTCCATGCGCAAACCTCAAGCGACAGACGCCGCCGGGCAGACCGCCAGGGAGCGTGCAGCCGCATCCCTACTTATCGTCCTGTCGCCCGATTTGTTGCCTGAAAATTTAACTACATTTTTCATGGAGTTAACGCGGGCATTTGATATTGATAACTATCACCGCCTGTGTTTAATAGGCGGGCCCAAAAACGAGCGGCCGTTGAGCGGAGAGGTGCCGGAGTGGTCGATCGGGGCGGTCTCGAAAACCGTTGACCTTCGAAAGGAGGTCCGTGGGTTCGAATCCCACCCTCTCCGCTGAGCGTTTACTTGAAATTCGCTCGAGTATATCGATTGAAAACCGATTTTTGAGCGGAGGGATGCAGGAGCGGTTTATCTGGCACGCCTGGAGAGCGTGTGTACCGCAAGGTACCGTGGGTTCGAATCCCACTCCCTCCGCTGAAAAATCATCCAATTGAAGACAGGCCCAACCATGCCGGTCTCCCTGAAAAAGACCTCGCTCGTCGCCCGAAGGCTCAAGGAGCTCGGCATACACGAGCGCGACCTCTTCGAGCAGTTCATCCGCTCATCCGGAAAGGGCGGCCAGCACGTCAACAAGACCTCCACATGCGTCCTGCTGAGGCACATCCCGACCGGCGTAGAGGTCCGCTGCCAGTCGGAGCGGAGCCAGGCCATAAACCGCCATCTGGCCCGCGCGAGGCTGGCCGACAAGATCGAGCGCATGCAGCTTGGCCGCGCGAGCAGGGAGGAGCAGCGGCGCTGGAAGCTGAAAAAGCAGAAGCGGAGGCGCTCCCGCCGCGCCAAGGAGAAGGTCCTGGAACACAAGCGGAAGCAGTCCGAGAAAAAAGAGCTCAGAAAGCCCCCCTCACGTGAAGAATAGAGGGGAAAATAACTTGCCTTTTGCCGCCCCATGCAGCTAGAAATGCAGCCCTGTCGCAACGATGAGCTCGATCGGACCGCCCTTCTGCAGCCGTCAGCGGCGGTCCTCGAGTCACGAGTTACGAGTCACGAGTCACGGTTTTTGGGGGCGGCCGGGTCCCATGCGATCGGGCGGCGGCGAACCCCGCCAGGCCCGGAAGGGAGCAACGGTACCCGTTCGCCGATGCGCCGTGGAAAAACCTGGCCGCCCTTGTTTATAAATCCGTGACTGGTGACTCGTGACTGGCGTGATAACCAGGATGACCCGTTCATTACCGCCAGTCACCAGTCACTAGTCACTAGTTACGGATCATATGAGCTACCAGGTACTCG
>JAFGMW010000081.1 GCA_016927275.1 Pseudomonadota bacterium | reverse complement strand
CTCGCTCGAAGTCGCAGTTTTGACTCGCAGTTTGAATGAGGAGGGTCCGCGGCCCGCGAGACAGCGAAAGGGGAGCCGCTGGAGGCCTCGCTCCGAAACGGACAACCTCGACGAGGCGGCTCGTTCCGTCTGATGAGCTTAAAATTTGTCGGTGCCGAAAGCGGCACTTAGGTGTTTGACTTGGGGGAGGGCTGTGATAGAGCGGCGGCATGGGAAAGAACATCGTGGTGTTCGACATAGAGACCAAGGACGCGTTCGGCGACGTGGGGGGCAGGGAGTGGCTCCAGAGGCTCGAGATATCGGTGCTGGGCGCCTTCGACTACTCGACCGGCGAATACGCGGTCTACGAGGAGGGCGAGCTCGCCGCGTTTGCGGAGAGGCTGTCGATGCGGCCGCTGCTCGTGGGGTTCAACAGCCGGCGGTTCGACACCCCGATCCTGCAGAGGTACATGCCCTTCGATGTCTCGAGGCTCGCCCAGCTCGACATAATGGAGGAGATGGCCAAGGCGCTGGGCCACAGGGTCGGCCTCGACAGCGTGGCCAGGGCGACGCTCGGCGCGGGCAAGAGCGGCTCGGGCCTTGAGGCGATCAGGCTGTGGCGCGAGGGGATGATCGAGGAGCTCAAGCGCTACTGCCTCGACGACGTGAGGATCACGAGGGAGGTCTTCGAGTACGGCGCAAAAAACGGGGAGCTCCTCTATGTCCCCAAGTTCGGCAACTCGCCCGGCAGGGTGAAGGTCGCATGGGAGCTGGAGCACCCTGAGGAGCGGTCGGGCCGGCCGGAGCAGCAGTCTCTCTTTTGATCAAACCACAATGCCCTCTCTCGACAGAATAAGGCTGAACATCCTGTTCGCTGCGATGGGCGCGGTCGCCGTTGCGGCTCAGATCGTCACCATGCGACGCCTCGTCGTGGTCTTCGGCGGCAACGAGCTTGTGACCGGCGGCGTCTTCGCAGGGTGGCTCGGCTTCTCCTGCATGGGGGCCGCGGCGACTGGCCGCCTGGCCCGCAGGTGGGGCGACTTCGATCTCTCGGCCGCATTCTCGCTCTTTCTTCTTGCGGCCTCGATCCCCCTCACCGTGGCGCTGTCCTATCTGATCAAGCCCGCTCTCGGGATCCCTGCGCCGGTGATGGTGGGGCCGCAGACGGCGCTCGCCCTCTCGGCGGCGCTCATGGCGCCGACAGGCCTCATCATAGGCGCCTCTTTCACGCTCTGCGCCAGGCTCGCAGGGGAGAGGGACATGTCGAGCGTGCCCAGGGTCTACCTCATGGACGCCATAGGCGCCGGCGCCGGCGGCCTCGCGGTCTCGCTCTTCGCGGTGAGGATGCTCACATCGTTCCAGATCTCCATAGTCGCAGCCTCCTTCATGGCGGCCGCGGTCGGGGTCTGCTTCCTGAGGATGAGGATAAAGCTTGCGGCGATGGCGCTCATCCTCTGCCTTGCGGCGGCGATGGCGTTCTCGAGGCCGATCCAGAAGTCGTTTGCTGAGGAGCTCTGGAGGGGGTTCAATCCGGCCGTTGAGATGGAGTCGCTGCTCGCCTCTCTCATGGTCACCGACAACAGGGGGGAGCGGACCCTCTTCGTGGACGGGGTGCCGTCGTTCACCCTGCCGGCCGACTACACCTACGAGAGCATCGCGACCCTGCCGCTCTTGCAGCACGGACGGGCCGAAGACATCCTCATGATAGAGGGCGGCCTCTACGGGACGGCGGCGCAGTGGAGCAAGTGGCCCCTCGGGAGCGCGCAGTTTCTGAGGCTCGATCCCGACGTGACGTACCTCGAGGAGAACGCCATGCCCTCGGAGCGCGGCGGCGTCCCGACGTGGGTCACGCTGCGCCACGGCGACGGCAGGCGCTTCGTGGCGAAGGGCGAGTTCGGCTCGTGCAGCGGCCCCTGTTTCGACGTCATCACGGTCAACGTCGGCAACCCCGACACCGCGGCCAGCGACCGATACTTCACGCGCGAGTTCTTCGGCGAGGCAAAGGCGGCGCTGAGGGAGGGCGGCGTGCTCGGCGTATGGATGCTGGAGCCGCAGAACGCGATCGGCAGCGAGGCGCTGGAGCTGCTGGGGGGCCTCTACGCCACGCTCAGGAGCTCGTTCAGGAAAGTGGCCATCGTCCCGCTGGACCGTTTCTACTTCTTCGCCACGGACGAAGGGGCGGTCACCGAAAGCGTCGGCGAGCTGATGGCCAGGCTCAAGAGGAGCGGCGTCGACTCCCCCTATGTCGCGGAGCAGCTCCTGCCCGGGGTCTCGCAGGAGAGGGTGGATTCTTTCGCGGCGCAGATCGCGGCCGCGGCAGATGCGGCGCCGGTCAACACGGACTCCAGGCCCAGGGCCTACTTCAACGGCATGATCCTCTGGGAGAAGCGCTTCGGCTCCGGGTCCTCGTGGTTCGCATCGATGGCGCAGGCGGCAAGGCCCTGGGTGGGGGGCGCGGCGCTGCTCATCCTGATGGCCGCATCCGCCGCGTGGTCCAGGGTCGCGAGAAGGGGGGTCGGCGCGACCTGGGCGCTCGCCGCGGTCGGCTTCTCATCGATGTCCTACGGGATCGCGCTGCTCATCCATTGCCAGATGGTCATGGGGGTCATGCTCGTGCGCCTGGGCTTCATCATCACGGCGTTCATGGCCGGCGCGGGCCTCGGCGCCTGGGCGGGTCTCGCCGCGCGGAGTGGGAGGGGCGCATCCCGCGCCACGCTCGTCGTATCGCTCCTCTGCGCGGCGGCGTGGGCGCTGCTCATGCTCTCGACTTCGAGGGTGAGCTTCATCGCGTCGAACCTCGTGATGGGCGCGATCTGCGGATTCGTCTATCAGGCGGCCGCCTCCGTAGTGTTTGCGGGCAGGGGCGAGGCGGCGTCGACCGCAGGCGCGGTCCAAGGCGCGGACCTCGCGGGCGCGGTCGCAGGCTCGCTGACCACGGGGCTGCTGGTGATACCGGTGCTGGGGACCGCCTCCGCGGCGGCCATGGCCTCGATCGCGCTGTGCGCCGCGGCCTTCATGGCGCTGATCGATCCCTAATCGGAGCGCTCCTCGAACACGATCGCCTGGAACCTGTAGAGCTTCGCGCGCTTCCACGCGTCGCGCGGCAGCCCCGCCTTGGTCGATATGCCCTCGAGGTACTGCGCCTTGTCCCACCCCTGCTCGGCAGGCACCTGCGGCAGCAGCACACCCCTCGCGAATCCCTGCTCTATGATCAGGCCGTCGGTGCCGACCCTCACCGCCATGGGGTCGGGGAGCGGCTCGGGCGGGGTGAGCACCGATATCTCTATGGAGATATCCTTGAGCTCATCCCTTTTCACCGGCGGGAACCTTGGGTCCCCGGTGGCGGCCGATATCGCCATCTCCTGCACGGTCCTGTCGAGAGGGCCGCGCGCCGTGATCGTGCCGATGCACCCTCGGAGCCGCCCGTTCTTTCTCAGCGTGACGAACGCCGCGCCGTCCTCTGCGAGCGCCGGATCGCCGGGCAACGGGGGCAGCGGCTTCCCCGAGAGGTGCGCCTCGATCGTCCTTCGCGCGAGCGAGAGGAGCGCTTCCTCCTGCGGCATGCCCATGGACCGCGGGGCCGTGACCGCGATCGATGCGTAGCCCACGACACGGGAGCGGTCGCCCGTCGCGTCGCCGGAGTTGGCGTACTCGAGCAGCTCGAGCGAGGCCCCCCGCATCTCCGCGATCCTCTTCATGATGTAGACCGGGCTCGACCCGCAGAGCTGCGCCTTCCCAACCTCCGCTGCGGCGAGGAATTCGCCGGGAGACTTGTCGCATATGATGCCGACCGTGGCGCTGTCCAGCCGCTGCGCCTTCTCGTAGTCGTGGAAGTGCGAGAGGTCGCTCGACGCAACGAATATGGTGGACCGATCGCCCAGCTCCTTCTCGAGCGCCTCCGCGATCGCGTCCAGCCTTTTCTTCCCGGCCTGCCCCACGATGATCGGCACAAGTTTGAACTCGCCGAGCGCGACCTGCAAAAACGGGAGTTCGACCTCGAGGGAGTGCTCCGTCGAAAATGCCCCGGCGTCCTCCTCGGCCCACGGGTGTTTCCCGGAGAGGGCATCGACCGCCTCCCTGTCTATCGGGATGTCGCCGAGTGGAGTGCGGTAGCTGCTGAAGGGGGAGAGCGCCGCCCCGGCGACGTGCGCGCGGTGGGAAGGGGCGATCACCACCGCCCGCGTGAATCCCCTGCCGGCCAGCTGCCTGAAGGCCGCGGCCGCTACGCGACCCGAGTACCGGTAGCCCGCGTGGGGCGCGATGATCCCGATCAGCTCGCCGTCCAGCGCCTTGACGGGCGCCATGTCGATCATCCCCTTCACCATGCTGCGCAGCGACTTCGCGTCGGCGGGGTAGAACGTGCCGGCCACCACCGGCTGCTGCACCGATTTAGCGGCATCGGCGTCGCCGGTCTTTTTGCACGAGGCCTGCGCAGAGGTGAGAGTCAAGGCCGCCAGCGCAAGGGCCGCCGCACACAGCCTGTTCATAATCCCTCCTTATCCGGCCAGCCGGTCGCCGCGCGTCCAGAACATGGCCCTGGCGGGCTGAGCGGCGAAGCGCCTGCAGAGGCTGAGCAGAGCGCCGAGCCTTGCGAGGAGCAGAGATGCCATCCCCGCGAGGAGCGCGATCCCGAAACGCCTGCGCGTGATCTCCATGCGTCACCTCCATACGCCCGGTATCCGATGGGAGCACTTCGGGCACCTTCCGTCCACGAGTTTCACGTCCGGCCTCTGGTACCCCCTCCTGACCACCACCGTCTCCCCGCATCCGGGGCAGCGCGTGTTTTGAAACTCGCTGGAGGGCACGTTGCCCACGTAGACGTAGCGCATGCCCATCCGCATGGCGGCCCGCGCGGCGTCGTAGAGCGTCTCTATAGGGGTTGGGTAGAGGTTTGCGAGCTTGTACATGGGGAAGAAGCGCGAGAAGTGCAGCGGCACGTCCGGGCCGCAGTTGGCCAGCACCCAGCCGATGAGCCTCTCGGTGTCCTCCCTTGAGTCGTTGAGGGTGGGCACGATGAGATGCGTCAGCTCCAGGTGCATCCCCTCCTCGAGCGCTATCCTTATGTAGTCCTGCACGGGGGCGAGCTCCGCCATGACGTATTTCCTGTAGAACTCCGCGTCGCCCTTCAGGTCCACGTTGGCCGCGTCGGCGTACTTCGCGAGCCTGCGGAGCGGCTTCTCGTTGAGCAGCCCCGCCGTTACCATCACGTTCTTTATCCCTTCGCCCCTGGCTATTTTCGACGTGTCGCAGGCATACTCGTAGAATATGTTTGGATCGGTGTACGTATATGAGATCGACTTGGAACCGGTGCGCTTCGCACCCCGCACTACCTCCGCGGGCGGCATCTCCTCGCTCCTCACGTCCTCGGGGTTCGCCTGGCTTATCTCCCAGTTCTGGCAGAAGACGCAGTGGCCGTTGCAGCCCGCCGTGGCGATCGAGAACGACCGCGATCCAGGCAGGAAATGATACAGGGGCTTCTTCTCGATCGGGTCCACGTGCACGGCGCAGGGCCTGCCGTAGACCAGGCTCACGAGCTCGCCGTCGAGATTGTAGCGCACCCTGCAGTCGCCGCGCTCTCCGGGCCTCAGCCTGCAGAAGCGGAAGCAGAGCTCGCATCTCACGGTCTTTGTGCTCAATCGCCACCCCCTTCCGGGGGCGGGGCCTCGGGGCCCCAGAAGAGGGCGGGCTCCCTTGAGAGCTCTCCGCTCTCGATCATTCGCTCTATCCTGGACGGCGCCTTCGCGGCAGGCGGCGCAAGCTCGGGGATGGCCGGCAGCCGGGGGGGGCCGGACCGCTGAAGGAGGGACCAGGCGGTGATGCCCAGCACTAGTCCGACCAGCAGCGCGAAGAGCGCGTTGTGAATCCTTGCGTTAGCCATGCGCTCTCCGGCGCAGCGACTTCGCCGCATGCCTTATCTTCCCGCCGAGCTCGGCGACCAGGTCCACGACCAGCCCTGTGGGGCAGAGGAAGCGGCACCATATCCTCCGCACGAGCAGCGCTGCCATGAGGACGACGCCCGCCTGGACCAGTGTCACTGCGCCGGGGTATCTCATGAACAGGGTCGCGAACGGCTCTATGGATCGGAAGGCGTCGTCGCCCGCGACCGCGATCGCATAGATCGCGAGGATCGCGACTATCCAGCGCAGCCACCTCATGTTTCGCTCGAGGCGCCGACCGGGGCGGACCTTTCTGCGCGAGAGCCACGCCGCCCCTTCCTGCAGGGCCCCGAAGGGGCAGACGTATGCGCAGTAGAGGTTGCCGCGCAGGAGCGCCGCCGCGAACGCGAATGCCATGAGTATCACGAGCGGGAGGTTGTGTCTCAAGGCAAGGCCGAACGACCGCAGGTCCACTATGCCGCCTATGGTGATCGGCGCGTTGAGCCAGAGGCCCACGATCGCCACCGACGCGGCCATCGCGAGCCACCGAAGCCGCCTCCGCGACGGCATGGCCGCGCAAAGGCCGGCGAGCGCGACGACCAAAAGCGCCCCCAGGCCGCCGAGCCAGTCGGTCTGCCTCATGACCCCTAAGGACGCCCCGGGGGTGCGGCCGCTCCTCACATAATCGTGTACCGCCTTTGCCGCGCTCCGCACGTCGTCGATTATCGCGCGCGACGATATGGTGGCGCCGGTTACCGCCTCGATGTCGGAGAATTCGTCGCCGGCCGTCCTGCCGAGGAACTTTCTGAGCAGGCCGGATTCAACGATCCTTTGAACATAATCGGCGGTTTCCCTGTGTCCGATTATCTTCGCGCCGGTTATTTTTCCGTCCCAGTCCATGCCCACGAGCACGTCCAGCTCGCCGCTGTAGCCCATGACCTGCGGCGGGATCGAGCTGGTAACGAAGGCGAGCCCGACCGCCCGGCCATGCCCGTCCTGCATCTCGTAGTAGTCGATCGCGCCGGGCCTGCGCTCGTATCCGGCGGAGCCCGGCACCGACTGTTTGAGGTCGTCCGGAGATGGGATCGTGGCCGAGCGCGCCGTGGGCGAGGCAAGGACCGCGCATGCGGCGCAGAGGACGATGAAAATCCTGCGCATCACAGGATCCATGCGCAGGAATATGCGCGAGCCCCTCAGGCCTGTCAAGCGGGCCTTGAGCGGGCGCGGGAGAGACAGCGGCCTGTTCTACTGCGCGTTGCGATTGATGTCGTACTGCTCGGCGGGCTGAACGAACTCCCTTTTCTCAGATTCGTTTTTCATCAGGGCGTCCGACTGGGCCGGCACCGCCCTCGCTTCTCCCGTGTTCTGCATGAGTTCCTGACCCGCCGACTCCTTGAGCTGCTGAGTTTCGCTCCTCAGATTCAGCGAGTCTCTGGCCTCGGCATACGACTGGATGAACATTACGAATTCGTCATACTCCATGTTGGCCAGGGCGGCGCTCATCACGACTTTTTCACCGTCGAAGGCCGCCGCGCTGATCGCAGGCGTCATGAAGGCGAGCGCGCCGGCGCAGGTCAGATTTTTCGAGTCCACGCTGTTGAAATACGCGGAGAGCTGCGGGAGCGCCCTGAAGGGACTGAAGGTCCGGTTCATGAGCAGGCTCTCCGCGAGGGCCGCCTTCGCCGAGAAGAAGAGGAGCGCAGGCTCGAAGAGCTTCTTCTGTGACATGAAGAGGTTCGACTGCGCATGGGCGGAGAGCTTTGCCTTCGCGACCAGATCCTTGGAGCCGAACGCCACTATGTTGGAAGCTATCTGGGCTGCGAAGAGGCTGTCCGAAAGCTTGAATATGAGGTTTTCATCCGCCTCCACCGGCGTCTTGAAGTTGGCCTTGAGGTCAAAGCCGGCCTTGAAGACATTGATGCCCAGCATGCTTACGCAGGACGCCGGCTTCCACATCGCGACAGGGGCGGCGCCGATCGGCGGCATTTCGCATGAGAAGCAGGCGTTGTCCGCCAGCGACACGAACACCTTGGCGTCCAGGTTGAGATTCAGCTTGTCGAGGGCGTTTTGTATCATCGGTTCGTACAGCTGCATGACAGAGGCGTCCATGCTCAACTGCTCGAGCATGGAGGCGTCGATCGAGAAGGCCACCGACGATCCGTCGGGCATGTAGGCGCCGCAATCGGGCAGATCGTCTCCCGATGAATCGCCGCCTTCCCCTTCGCCCACGTCGGGCGTCTGTGACGGTATGAGTATGCCGACCGGCCCGGGCGGCACGAAGCTGTGCCCCCCCGCCATGGTGTCGTCATAGGGCTCGGCCTCAGAGACCTGGGCCTCCACCCCCTCCTCATCGCCGAACTGTATCGCGCCCCCGCATCCCTTCTGCCCCTGGACGAAGGGCATCGCCAGGGCAAGCATCAGCAGAATTATCAGATGTTTCTTCATAAAAGGTCCTCCCCTGTTATTGGACTATGATGATAATAGAGCAAATCGCGTGCCGTCCGGCCTGCCTGTAACTGATTGAATTATAATATATATTTTGTATATATCGTTATTGAAATGATAAAAGACCCTTGTCCGTCAAAGATTTGGCGCATTCTGAAACATTTTTGGCTTCCAATGAGGGGCTCGATGGGGTTAGCCACTCGTTTATGTCCTGGGACAGGGGTTTGATAAAGGCGGTCCCTGCGAATGGCCCGATCATCGGTCCGGAAGACGACCGCATGGAGAGCTTTCGCGAGGACACGATGATGCGCGGCTCGCCGGACGGGCTGCTCGTCGCGCGCGACGAGGCGGAGATCGCCGACGCGCTCGCCTTCTGCAACGCGGGCGGCGTGCCGGTCACGTTCTGCGCGTCGCAGACCTCCATGACCGGCGCATCGGTCGCGACGGAGGGGCTTCTGATATCGACCGAGAAGATAGAAGGAGTGGTCGACATGGGGCCGAGGGGCGGCTCGCCGGTCGCGGTCGTGAGGACAGGCACTGTGACGGCTGAGCTGCAGGCCGAAGTCGAGAAGGCCGGTTTCTTCTTCCCGGTCGCGCCTACTTCGCGCGACGACTGCCGCATCGGCGGCAACATCGCGACCAACGCGACCGGCGAGGACTCGTACAAGTACGGCCCTGTCCGCGGCTATGTGAAGAGGCTCGAGATAATACTCCCCGACGGCTCCAGAAGGACGATGGAGCGCAAAGGGGGTGCGACCGTCTCCATGGAGCAAAATCGCGGCGGCTACACGACCGGGTGGAGCGACCCGATCGACCTGATCATCGGCTCCGAGGGGACGCTGGCCTATGTCTCCGATGTTGAGCTGTCTCTCATGCCTGGGCCTCCGCCTCGGTTCTTCTCCGCGCTCGTGCCGCTGGAGTCGAACGCCATGGCGCTGGATCTGGTCCTCGCCCTGTCATCCGGCGAGGCAGGCCTCGCGCCAAGGGTGCTGGAGCTCATAGACACGAGCGCGCTCGCCCTCATGAAGACGGCGCAGGGGTTTCCCGACATCCCTGATTCGATCGGAGCGTTCATCTACGTGAAGCAGGAGTACAAAGACGAGGCCGAACGGGACAGGTTTCTCGAGCGCTGGTATGAGGCCATGATCCCCTTCTCAGGGCAGGGACTGATCGATCACCTGATCGTGGGGCTCTCCCGCGAGGAGCAGGAGCGGATCAGGCTCTGGAGGCACCGCATACCGGAGGCTGCAAACGAGTGGGGGCGAGGGTATTGGCCCGACGGCGGCGGCAAGATCGGCAGCGACTGGTGGGTGCCGATGCCGAGGCTTCGCGAGATGATGGCCTATTTCTACGAGGCGGCGGAGTCCACCGGCCTTCCGTACATGGGCTACGCCCACATAGGGGCGGGCCATCCGCACACGAATTTCCTCGCAAGGGATCCCCGCGAAAAGGAGACAGCGCACATGGCCCTGATCGCCTGCTGCAGAAAGGCGGTCGAACTCGGCGGCGGCGTGGCGGGCGAGCACGGCCTCGGAAAACTGCACACGGACCTGCTGCCCATCCAGCACGACGCTGCGACGATAGAGATGATGAAGGCGTGGAAGCGCGAATACGACCCCAACTGGATCCTCGGCCGCGGCACGATATTCTCCTGATACAGCTTCTGATACAGCTTCGGGTGGCGGCGGATCGGGGGGCAATAAATGAAATTCCAAATCCCAAGCACCAATTACCAAATAAGCACCAATTACCATGCACCAAATTCCAAACAAAACCATTTGATCATTGGGATTTGGTGCTTGGAATTTATTTGGAATTTGGGATTTGGTGCTTGGAATTTG
>JAFGMW010000080.1 GCA_016927275.1 Pseudomonadota bacterium | reverse complement strand
TTTTCGCGACAAGAAGCGAGGCGAGCGCGCCAGTCGACGAAGGGAGGACACGAAAACGCTGCCAACTGTCTTAAGGGGATCCCTGCCTGCGGCAGGCAGGCTTCGGCGTCCACACGGTTGCATAGGGCTCCGCTGTACAAACGACGCCTCTGGATGACAATATGGACACCCCGATCCGCTCGGTCTGCTGACTCTGTGCTGACTCCGCCTACTGCTTGATATTTCCGCCAAAAGGCCTCATATCATTGGGGCAGTCCGCGAAAGGGGATATCCATGCGCTTCGACAGATTGACCCTCAAGGCCCAGGAGGCGGTGAACGAGGCCCAGACCCTGGCGGGAAAGTGGAACCAGCAGGAGATCTCGCCTGAGCACATCCTCATCGCCATGCTTGGCCAGGATGGCGGGGTGGTGCCCGCGATAATGAAGAAGATCGGGGTCGAGCCTGCCCGCATATTGGAAGATGTCACGAAGGCGGCGCGCCAGGCGCCGCAGGTGACCGGCACAGGCGCGGGCCAGACCTATCTCTCGCCCTCGCTCAAGCGCGCGCTCGACAACGCGTTCAAGGAGGCGGAGGCGATGGGGGACGAGTTCGTCTCCTGCGAGCATATCCTCATCGCGATCGCAGACGAGAAGGGTTGCAAGGCGGGCGACCTGTTGCGCGCGGCAGGGGTCTCGAAGAAGGTCATCATGGCCGTGCTGCGCGACATCCGCGGCGAGCACAGGGTCACCGACCAGGACCCCGAGGGCAAGTACCAGGCGCTGAAGAAGTACAGCCGCGACCTCACAGAGGCCGCACGCCAGGGCAAGCTCGACCCGGTGATCGGCCGCGACGACGAGATCAGGCGCGTGATCCACGTGCTCGCGCGCCGCACGAAGAACAACCCGGTGCTGATCGGCGAGCCGGGCGTGGGCAAGACCGCGATCGTGGAGGGGCTGGCCCAGCGCATCGTCACCGGCGACATCCCGGATGCGCTGAAGGACAAGAGGCTTCTGCAGCTCGACCTCGCCTCGCTCGTCGCCGGCGCCAAGTACCGCGGCGAGTTCGAGGACCGGCTCAAGGCGGTGCTCAAGGAGATCGCCGCCTCGGGCGGCGAGATCGTGCTCTTCATCGACGAGATGCACACGCTCATGGGCGCGGGCGGGGCCGAGGGCGCGATCGACGCCTCGAACATGCTCAAGCCCATGCTCGCTAGAGGGGAGCTGCGCACGATAGGCGCCACCACGCTCAACGAGTACCGCAAGCACGTGGAGAAGGACGCCGCGTTCGAGCGCAGATTTCAGCAGGTCTATGTGGGCGAGCCCTCGGTCGAGGACACGATCGCGATCCTGCGGGGCTTGAAGGAGCGCTACGAGGTGCACCACGGCGTGCGCATACAGGACTCGGCCCTCATCGCAGCGGCGCAGCTCTCCAGGCGCTACATCACCGACCGCTTCCTCCCGGACAAGGCGATCGACCTCGTGGACGAGGCGGCCTCCAAGCTCCGCATCGAGATCGACTCCATGCCGGTCGAGGTGGATGCGACCCTGCGCGAGATCATGGGCAAGCAGATCGAGTGCACGGCGCTCAGGAAGGAGAGCGCAAAGGACGCGAAGGAGAGGCTGGCAGCCCTAGAGAAGGAGGTCGCAGACCTGCGCGAGCAATCGAGCGCGCTCAAGGCGCACTGGCAGCGCGAACGAGCGGCGATCGCGGCCATACGCGAGACGAAGGAGAAGTTCGAACAGGCCAGGACCGCGCAGGAGATAGCGGAGCGCGCAGGGGAGCTCGAGCGCGCGGCGGAGCTCAAGTACGGCACAATGCCCGCGCTGGCCAAACTCCTGGAGGAGAGACAGGCGGAGCTCAACTCCGTGCAGACCGACAAGAAGATGCTGACCGAGGACGTCTCCGCAGAGGACATAGCCCAGATCGTCTCCAAGTGGACCGGCGTGCCGGTCTCGAAGATGCTCGAGGGCGAGGTGGACAAGCTCCTGCACATGGAGGAGAGGCTCAGACAGCGCGTGGTCGGACAGGACGAGGCGCTTGCAAAGGTGGCGGCCGCGGTGCGCCGCTCGCGCGCGGGCTTGCAGGACCCGAATCGCCCGATCGGCTCGTTCATCTTCATGGGTCCCACGGGCGTGGGCAAGACCGAGACCGCCCGCGCGCTTGCGGAGTTCCTCTTCGACGACGAGCGCGCCATGGTGCGCATCGACATGAGCGAGTTCATGGAGAAGCACTCCGTCGCCCGCCTCATCGGCGCGCCCCCAGGCTACGTGGGCTACGAGGAGGGCGGCTATCTTACTGAAGCCATACGCCGCAGGCCTTACGCCGTTGTCCTTTTTGACGAGATCGAGAAGGCGCACCAGGACGTCTTCAACATCTTCCTGCAGATACTCGACGACGGCCGTCTCACCGACGGCCAGGGCCGCACGGTCAACTTCACCAACTGCGTGCTGATCATGACCTCCAACGTCGGCAGCCAGTTCCTGGCCGACGTGGCCGAGGACGAGGATAAGATGACCGAGCGCGTGCTCGCAGCCATGAAGGAGCACTTCAGGCCCGAGTTCATAAACCGCGTGGACGATCTGGTGATATTCCACCCTCTCAGGAAGGCCGAGATCGCCTCGATCGTGGACATACAGCTGCGCAGGGTCGATTCGCTCCTCATGGGACGCAACTTGAGCCTCGCCATGACTGACAAGGCGAGGGATCTGCTCGTGGAGCACGGCTGGGACCCTGTCTACGGGGCAAGGCCGCTCAAGAGGGCGATCCAGAAATACGTGATCGATCCCCTTTCAACGGCACTCCTGGAGGGAAAATTCAAGGAGGGGGATGCCATAAAGGCCGATGTGAAAGGGGGAAAAATCGACTTTGCGGCGAGCTGACGCATTTTTTTGCTTGCACATCAACCGGTTATGTCGTAATAGCGCGCCCTGTAACATGAAGTTAAGGCATCTACAGGTCGCAACGTAATGGTACGGAGAGCCGCTGGGCCCGATTTTGGGTTCTGCGGCTTTATGCGTTCTGGAGAATGCCCCAACGAAAGGAAGGAAGTGTATGGCAGACAGGAAAAGAGGTACGGTGAAGTGGTTCAACGACTCGAAGGGCTTCGGCTTCATCTCCCCCGAGGAGGGCGGCGAGGACGTGTTCGTCCACTACTCCGCAATCCAGTCCGAGGGCTTCAAGACCGTGAAGGAAGGCCAGACGGTCGAGTTCGAGGTCACTCAGGGCCCCAAGGGCCTGCAGGCGGCCAACGTCACCGCGGTTTGATAAAACAATTTATCTGCCAAAAGGCGATCCCCGGCCCGCAAGGCCGGGGATTTTTTTTTGAAAGGGTGCAGCGATTCCGGTCACATTGCACAAAAACGCAGCACCCATATCTTTTGCATTCCTGCAGCGCTTAGCGTAACGCGCTGATATCCCGCCTGTTTATTTTGGGCCATCCATGGTCCCTTCTGGCACGGTTCCTGCTAAATAATTTCAGCAGAAATTCCTTGTTCATGACCGAGGGCTCTGATAACCCGGTTCGACCGCGAGGAGTCGCATGAGAAACAAAACTATTGCTGCAAAGTCGCATGAAAGGGTCATGACCGAGGGCAGGCTCATCCCCATCCTTGAGGACATCAAGGACCTGATCAAATCCACCGCCAAGGGGACCGAGGCTGTCTTGGGCAAACGGATCGACAAGCTGGAGACGGAGGTCCACCAGACCCAGCAGGCCCTCAAAGCCACGAAGGAAGATTTGCAGGGACAGATCGAGGACATGGGGGAAACGCTTCGCGGCGAGATGAAAGACATGGAAACCCGCCTGGCCGACAAGATCGACTCCATCCATGTGCGAGTGGATGACCACGAGACCCGCATAACCACGCTTGAAAGCCCCGGCCACTGACCGCTGACCCCTGCCTTACAATGCATATCCCGTGCCGGTTTCCGGGCGCCTGAGAAATCACGCAACCTTTTGTGATCCTTGCCGAAAATGAATTATGAGCGCCCGGGAGAAGGGCCTTGTATATAGTTGACAGTGGTGGTAGAAAGATGGCGAACTTGTTGAGAATCAGGGGGATTTAAGGATGTCGATCCGAACCCCACAGAGATCATATCCCCTCTCCCTTGATGGGAGAGGGTCAGGGAGAGGGTGGTCGCTGTTCCTTCTCCTCGCTCTAGTTCTTCTTGTTTCCTCTTGCGGCGGGGCCGGCGGCCCTGTGAGCGTGGGGCCGAACGCGGATCTGGGTCCAGGCTCCTCCCTCGAGGACCTCATCTACTCGGACGCATACTCAGGCCGCCTCACGGTCTATTTCAACGAGAGCGTGCTGCCGGTGCTGGAGAGCAGCTCGGCCGCGGATGCGGTGAGCGCTGCCAAGGACGTCAGTGCGAGCGACGATGAGATCGTCGCTGCCATCAAGGATGTCATTGCGAGCGAAGCGCGGCAATCCCCTGACACCAAAGATTTCCTCTCCACCGCAGGCTCCATCGTGATGACCCGCTCCGTGGATGCGCCCATGGACGTGGTCAAGGCGCAGCGCATGAAGCTCGAGAGGCTCTCGGGCAAGAAGCTCACCGACTGGAACCTCGTGTTTCGCGTGGATGCGAAGAAGCCCGACTACGCGGTGCAGATCCTTCGGAACCTGCGGGGCCTGCCCAGCGTCGATAAGGTCTATCCCGAGCTCAAGCCGTTCCCTTCGTCCCTCCTCACCACGCCAGACCTCACCGGCCTTCAGGGGTATCTCAAGCCCGAGGCCACACACGGCGGCGTGAACGCAGAGGCGGCCTGGGCAGCCGGGATAACCGGCCAGGACGTCTATGTGGTGGACAACGAGCCCGGCATGAACTTTGACCACGAGGAGTTCGACCTCGTGAAGGCGGAGCTGGATGACGGCGGCAATTTCCTCTACCAGCCCGACTGCGCGCCCGGTTTTCCCTATGCCATCCCCAATTGCGAATCGTGGATCGCGCACGGAACCGCGGTGGCGGGCATACTCATCGCTCAGGACAATGGTCACGGGGTCACCGGCCTTGCGCACGATGCGTATTATGTGCAGGGCAGTATGACGGATGGAGCGGCAGGCGATCTCGGCGTTGCAACAGACGGCATAGACAGCCCCACGACCGATGGCGACGACGACATCGAGCCGGGTTCGATATGGATATTAGAGGTTCAGCTGACGGGAAAGTTTAACACTTCAGGTACCTGCGCCGGTTCTGTGGACGATCAATACGGCTGCGTGCCGCTTGAGCTCTGGCCCGACGTGTTCGGCGCCATAGAGCAGGCAACAGCCTTTGGCGTGACCGTGATCGAGGGCGGCGGCAACGGCCAGATGAATCTCGACAACCCTGATCTCTACACAGGGGATTGGAGCTTTGCGCACAACCTCTCGTACGAGGACGCGGGCGCCGTGATGGTGGGCGCATCAGGCGGCGCAGACGAGATCATGGCCTCAGCGTTCACGAACTACGGCTCGCGCTTCAACGCGTTTTCGTGGGGATTCGGGGTTGTGACCACGGGCTATCCATACGGCGAATACGCCTGGAATGGAACGACCCCACCGATCCCGCCCAACGATACCACGAACACCTATTTCATAGACAACTTCGGCGGCACCTCCTCTGCCGCTGCGATCGTGGGCGGAGCCGCAGTGCTGGTCCAGAGCTACGCAAGGCAGGAGCTGGGACATCGCCGCTACCTCATGCCGCTCAAGATGCGCGAGATTCTCTACAGCTCCGGCGTGGCGCAGGTCGGGGGCGGCGGCAACATCGGCAAGCAGCCGCGCATCGACGTTGCAATGACCCTCGTGGACACCTTCCTCGCGTCGGTGAGCAGCTCCTATCCCGAGCTCGCCGCGGACGAGCAGCTCACGGAGTCGCAGATGATAGCCCTGCGCGCGCAGGGCGTGGGCATCATATGCAGACAGTTCGATCCCATTAACTCCGACCCCTCGTGTCCCGACTCCGAGATCTTCCCGGAGGGGACAAAGATCGCCAAGCACTACGACTTCGACGGCGACGGCAGGGCCGACCTGGTGCAGTTCAGCAACGGCAACTGGAAGGTCGATCTCTCCAGCACGGGCCCAGCGGCCGACGGCTTCGGCGCGTGGGACGTGGACGTGAGCTTCCCTGTGATCCCCGGTCTGTGCGGCGCGTGGCCCTATGTGGAGGACATGAACTCGGACGGCCGGGCCGACTTCGTTGCTTACGACAAGTGCGCGGGCACCTTCTACGTTGCCCTCACCGACACCGACCTCACGCGCAACAACCTCTGGCACGGCTGGGACTGGGTGCTCGACTACTCTGCCCAGTGGCACGATGAGATGGCCCTGGATCCGGACGACGCGGACTACAGCAGGCCGGTGATCGGTAACTATTACAAGAGTGGATATGCAAAGGATGGTTTTAACGACATCGCGATTATCTGTTCGGATGGCATGGTGAGAATCGACTATGGCGATGGCACTGAAAGTTCATTTGCAGGCTTTGAAAAGACCGCTCAACTTATTTCAAATACTCAACTGAGCCAGGCGCCTGGCTGGGCATATTTGCCCTTTGTGGGCGATTTTATGGAAAATGGCACTGCTGTATTGGGTTTCAAGGTGCCTGATAGTCATGCTGATGAAGGACGGATGTATCTTGTACCTTTTGATGGAAATGTGTTTTATCCTGAATACGATGCGATGGACGGCACTCCATTTATTTTTGGTGGAAACGACGTTGTGCCGTTTGGAGGGAAATTTTTATACGGTTATTCTCCAATGATAAGCGTGAAAAGGAGCAACGGCGAGTGGCCTATAACCAATGACAACTACTGGTCCAATCTCGCCTTGATCGCGCCTGCTAATATTTACGGTAACGCTTTTTGCCACCCTGTTACGACTGACTTCGATGGCGATGGAATACTGGACAGAGCGGTCATGTGTCCAAATGAATGGAGAATTGCCTACAGTGGCACGGAATTTTCGTCTCTTATGAGTAGTGATTCAGCGCGCCATATTACGCTGAATTCCTTACCTCATTCATTACCTGGAAGATCATATGCGGGTGGAATAAGTTATACATACGCTCAACAACTGATGAATTTATATCAGGCGCAACATCCCGGTGACCCGGTTCCCATCATGGTAGACATGGTTTCAGTCAGTACGCAATGATTGAGCGGAGTTAAATCGCGGGTTTAAAAAGGGGCTCACCGCCCCTTTTTATTTTCCCTCTCCCTCGATGGGAGAGGGTAGGGGAGAGGGTGGCCTTGACATACTCATCCCCTCTCCCTTGATGGGAGAGGGATAGGGAGAGGGTGACCTTGACATACTCATCCCCTCTCCCTCGATGGGAGAGGGTCAGGGAGAGGGTGACCTTGACATACTCATCCCCTCTCCCTTGATGGGAGAGGGATAGGGAGAGGGTGACCCATGAATCATCTCATCAAATTCGCTAGAAAACTTCGCAAGGAATCTACCGATGCCGAGCGCTTGCTCTGGCAGCATCTTAGAGCAAGGAGGTTTTCCGGCTTTAAATTCAGGAGACAGCAATCAATAGGACCATACATAGTTGATTTTATCTGTTATGAGAAAAAGCTCATAATTGAATGTGATGGTGGTCATCACTTGGAGAATGCGAAGGACCTCTCTCGCGATCAATGGTTTTCAAGTCAAGGTTACAGAGTGTTGAGATACTGGAATAGCGACATTCTTCTTAATCCGATGGATGTGCTTGAATCAGTGCATCGTGAATGCATGGATCACCCTCCCTCTGACTCCCTCCCATCAAGGGAGGGAGAAAAATGATTTCTATCCCCTCTCCCTCGATGGGAGAGGGTCAGGGAGAGGGTGACCTTTCATTTATCTGCTGTAAAGAATAGTCCATCACTTGCCATCCCTCTCATCATGATAATGAATCCCGCATAACTGGGTGATTTTTAACCTCTTTTTCTTATCCGACAGTTCCTAAGTTATTGAAATGCAAGCCCTTCCTCCTTGTCCGTCAATGGCACAATAGTTGCTTACTATTGATATGCATACATTTCAGAGATGGGGGAGGAGTCATGAAGAGAGCATACTCATTAATATTAGCAGCGGCCCTTTTGCTGCTTTGTAGTACGGCTGCTGCCCAAGTTTGTAGCAACGAGATTAATCTCAATCTCCTTATAAACAAAGCTCAAAGGATAGCACGGATTAACTCCGCATTTTCTGCGCCATGCACGTATCAAGAATCCGGGAACTGCGAAATATGTTTTTTAATGGAAGAGCTCGAGTTGCAACCGGCGGACGGCATCACCGGGTTCACCTTGAATGTTGAAGCGGCTATAGCGAATGACATCTATATAACAGGCCTGAAATTAGCCAAGGCCGATGCCCTCCTCTCCTCCGACCCTCTCCTTGCCATAAACCACTACGGGGCAGGCACGATCCACCTCAAGGACACCCAGCTCTCCAACGTGAAGAACGGCCTCAAGATGACCGGCCTGGGGAAGATCGAGCTCGGCGCCTATGACGATAAAGGGGTGGTTGTGACCGGCGACTCCACCAAGTCCGGCTCCTGCATAGACGTCAAGTCGAAGAATGCGGTGCTCAGCGGCGTGCAGGCCTCCGGGTGTCACGAGGGCGTGAAAATCGATGCGGTGGGCGTCGAGGTGAAGGGCGGTTCCATAATCAGGAGCAACCACCTGGGCGTGCACGTGATGTCCGAGAACAACAGGCCTGTGATCCAGGGCAGCTCCATATACAACAACAAGGATCCGGCGGGCACCGATCTTCTGCGCAACTACGGCGTGAAGATCGAGGGCAGCGTGATGCACGAGCTTGTTTTCTACAAAATGGAAGAAAATGAGCCGGTGCCGCTCCTCGACGGCGAGGATATCATAGAGTACAAGGACAGCCCCGCGTATGTGCTCATAGACGTCCCTGAGGGCAACTCAGGCAAGGTGGAGTTTTTCTTGAGCATGGACGACGAGGCTTCGGCAACGTGCTCCGGGCTCACCGCATATAAGCAGTCATGCTCCAGCGTGGGCGGCATGACAAACCCTGTGACCATAAGCTCGGGCATGCTGGATCTCGGCCCTGTGGAGATAACGTTATCTCCGCAGGTGCTGAACAAGACTTTGATCGCTATGTACAATGATTCTGAAAAAGGCAGTGCAGGTATTTCAAGACAGTTTTCTTTCTCTGCAAGTCCTACGGGTGGCGGTGTTGTCGCCTTTGTCGCCAACCCCTACGACATCCCCACCACGGGCGGCGCGACCGACGTGCCTGTGGGAGACGACGAGGAGGAGGGCGGGGGCTCGAGCATGGGCGGCGACGGTGTCACCACCGAGGGCGGCGGCGGCATAATCGGGGCCGCGGGCGCAGCGAGCGGCTGCGGCGGCGGCGCCTCTCTCATGGGACTTGCCTGGCACGACGCGAGCGCGGGCGGCATCGCCTGGTGCATCCTCATCGCGCTGTCGGCAATCGGCGCAATGCGCCTCGTCCACGCCCCCATCAAACGTCGCAGGAGATAAGACAGCCACCTACCAGTAACTATCAGCTTGTTTCTGGTACTTGCCAGAAAGGCCGGGGGAGCCCGGCCTTTTTGTTTACCGCTACAAACCGTTTTCCTGCAGGCATGTGAGATGAAAACGGAGCAGAGCTTTAAAAAGTCTTTTAATTCAATGGAGTTAATGCTATATCCGCTCTATGACCGATCCGAAAAATATCGTGGATCAATGGGTAGCGAGGGCTGACTATGACCTCAGTGCCGCTGCTGCGATGGAGGCGAGTGGGCACAGCCTCTATGTTGCCTTTATGAGTCAGCAAGCGGCGGAAAAGATCCTGAAGGCGATATGGTGTAAATTGAGAGACGATTCGCCTCCGTATGTTCATAACCTCTCCACCCTTGTCGAATCGCTGAAGATCGAGCTGTCCGATGGACAGCATCTTCTGATGAATCGGCTGAGCAGATATTATATAGCAGGTCGCTATCCGTCGTTCAAACAGAAGCTTGCATCCGAGTTGAGCAGGGCGCAGGCGTCAGAGCTGCTTTCACAGACGGAGGATTTTGTAAAATGGTGCAGGAAATCTATCCTGATGTTGAACGAATAGTTAAGTTATATATCGATGCCCTGAAGCGGCGTGTTCGCATTCAGCGCGTGATCCTCTTTGGCTCTTACGCCCGCGGCAACCCGCGTCCATGGAGCGACATCGACCTGGTCGTCATTTCGCCGGATTTTCACGGCGGTACTGAAGATGACCATCTGCTGCTTGCGGAGGTTGCGCGTCACATAACCCCCCAGATCGAAGCGCTGCCTTATCTTCCGGATGATTTTCTGGACTGTGATTCCCGCAGCTTCGAGGCGGACATACTGCGCAGCGGAAAAGTCATCTACGACGAGGCCGCGTAACTTTTAATCTCCCTCTTGGCCGTCGGCGCCATGCGCCTCGTCCACGCCCCCATCAAACGCCGCAGGAGATAAGACAGCCACCTACCAGTAACTATCAGCTTGTTTCTGGTACTTGCCGTAAAGGCCGGTTACCCCCGGCCTTTTTACACCACTAACCTTTTGCCAAGTCAGGAAACCCCGCACGCAGGCGGCGTTCTAGAAGAGCTGGCAATCTAAAGGATTTGGCAAGCCGCCGGAGTGCGGGGATGAATGACTCCTTTGCCGTTGCACAGGCCGTAGGCGTGTGCAACGGGTAATCATGAGAATTCGAAGCCTGCAGCATTCAGTATATCAACATCAATATCACATAGTTTGGGGGACGAAATATCGCAGGAAATATCTGAAGGACTACGTGCGTGGAGAGTTTGCGAAGAGCCTCTATTCGGCGATGAAGAAATACCCCACGCTCCATTTGATCGCGATGAATATCGATGAAGATCATATCCACATTCAGATTGAGATCCCCCCGAACATACCAGTCTCGAAGGCAGTACAGGAATTGAAGATTGAAGCGAGCAAGCAGTTGAAGAGGAAATTCAAGTTTATACGGCGCATGTATCTGGACGGATCAATATGGAGTGTGGGGTATTTCTCATTCACTATCGGGCTCAACGAGGAGCAAATTAAAAAATATATAGAATACCAAGGGCGGCAGGATCTGTCGCAACAGGTAGGCTTCGAATTCTCATGACGCTTTTCCAGGAAACCCCGGACGGAGCGCTAGCGCAGTCCGGGGAGGAGGTCATTTACACCACTAACCTGCTTTATAGTGAAAAAGCTATCGGATGGCAGATACGCCCCGATTCAGTTGCCAGCCTTGATCACGTGCCGGGGCTTCTGACCAGTCGCAAGAGTTTTAGCCAAGATAGGGGTGCTAACAGTTCGTAATCATTAAGGATATGGTGTCCGCAATAATGAACACGGTGTTCATTATTGCGAAAATTTGAACACAAATAATGAGCAACATTTCCTATAATACACCGATAATCAATGGAATCCACGTTTTCGGCAAGCCGGTATAAATGTTGCAATCAACCATGAAAGAGACGTCATTAATAATTATGAGCTTATTATTTGACGTTCATAAGGTTCTATGCAGAAACGTTAAAAATCTATCAATTCTAGCTGAAAGGAGGTTAAGCTATGACACCATGCAGAGAAAGTGGGAAATAACAGGCTGTAGCTTAACTTGAATGCATCGGCGGAGGTGTAACACCTCCGCCGATGCGCATCTGAGGAGCAGAAGTATGGATAGCTTCGGCGAGTTTGCCCGCTACTACCGCGCCTTTTTTACATATACGGATGATATGCCTTTCTGGCGATATGCCGCGCGAAGATACGCGAACGACAAGCCCATCCTATATATAGGTCCTGGTGCCGGAAGGGTGATGCTTGAGCTGCTGTCTGATTACGAAATTATAGGGGTTGAACGAAGTGACGGAATGTTTGCCGAATTGAAGTCTGTGCTCGACAGAGCTTCGGATGACAGGACGCTGAAGAGGTACGAGTTGATCAATAAGGATATAAGAGATGTGAAAGGAAAAATAGATTCCTGTCTGGCCATCATGCCGTGCAATGTGATCTCGGAGAATCACAATAAACGCGATGTTAGCGATATTCTAAGGACAGTGGCCTCCGTCATGGGTGAAAGGGCGCGCATTGCATTTCACGTAGACAATGCCGCTTCTTTCTCCTCACACAGAGAAATGACCGTCGAGAAGCATGTCGATATCGGAGGGCTGTTTTCAGGAAGGAGAAGGACATGGATCCAGAGGGATGTTAAGAACGACAAACTCATAGTCGAGATCGAGCTCCTGCCTGACGATGGCGCTGGCGCGGAGAGGCTGGTACGTTTTGAGCATTGTGCCATGACTTACAAATTCATCAGGGATGTGGCGGACGAGCTCGGTCTTAAGATCGACGAGATGTTTGGCAGTCCAGTTGAGATGTGCTGTCCGGATCCGGCTTCCGCCAGTATTGCGGTTGTCATGAGAAATGTATGAATATCATAACGAGAAAATTGATCCTATCTCTGCTTGCGCTGGTCTTGTTTTCTGCGTCGACTTACGCTCATTCTGAATCCTACGAGCTTGTGATCGACGTTGTAAACCTTGATATCGAACTGACGCCCGATGGCGTAAGGGATCTCACTAGCGCCCTAGTGATCAACCAGGTATTTGAAGGCTTGGTCAAACTCGACAAGGATTTGAAAGTGATGCCGGACATAGCAAAACGGTGGACTATAAGCATGGACAGAAAACATTACGTATTTCACCTGAATGACGATGTTAGAGATTCCTCGGGTAGGATCGTATCTGGAGATGCTGTGAAGCATTATTACGAAGGTATGCTCAGAAAACATCCGGACAGGAGGTGGATCGTAGGAAACGTGGAGGGGCTGGACGATTATCTGGAGGGCCGGTCGCCGGTTGTATCCGGGCTGTCCGCTTCAGGGAACATATTCGAGATTAGACTTGTCGAGCCCTCCAACATCCTGCTTATGTGCCTGGCGAGTCCGTTAGCCAAGATCGGTTTCAAGTTAGACGGCCAATTTATTGGCACAGGTCCGTATCGCGTCGGAAGCCATTCTGACAATTCGCTTGTCCTAGTCGCCAATGAATCAAATGTGAACGGCAGACGCGCGCATTTCAAAAAGATCAGATTCATCAAGAACGACAACGGGAGTTTAAGCGAGGCAGTGTATGACAGTAGTGGTATGGCTTTAGTCCAACTTCAACTGGAGGATGAAGTTGCGAGATACCGCAGGAGCGGGAGCACCGTCATAAGGTTTCCTAATTATGCGGTAGACGTGCTGGTCATGAACTATGGCACGATGCGGGATGATGAACGCGTATTTTTGCTGCACAGCACCGACAACAAAGGGCTTACTCGTGTTTCGCATATGATCGGGGTCAGGCCCGTCGATGCGCTGATACCCATGGATATTCCCGGATGGAAGAAGCTCTCAATTGACAGAGGGACAGGTTCGGGAAAGCGCGGGCGGGGCCGGGAACGGGACTTGCGCTTTTTGATATCCAGAAAAATCTATGAGAGGGATCCTGTGGTCATAGACAGCATCATGGATGCATGGAGGAAGAAGGGGATCGGGGTCCGCCTGGATATGTGCGAGCACGAGATCTACATAGCCAGGCTGTACCACAATAGATTTGACGTAGCATATGTTCGATACTTGGGCGATTATCCTGATCCTGATGCCTACTACTTCCCGTTCCTCCATTCAAGTGGTCAGTTTAACTTCATGAGATACAACAATCGCCTGGTGGACAAGCTGTTGGAGCTATCGCGTGTGCTGGAAAACAGCAGGGATCGTATTCATCTGTACTCGTCGGTCAACAAAGAACTCGGCCGCGATCCGGTAGTCGTGCCGCTATTCTCCACGAACGTCGCTTTGGCGGTGAATCCAAAACTAGATGGTATAAGCCCCAACGGTCAGGGGATATGGAATATCGATCTGTCCGACATAAGTATTCGTAAAAAGGATTAACGCATGGAAAAAGAAATGGAAATCAACAAGGCGGTGGTAAGGGAGAGATATGACAAGTATGGGGAAGATTTTGAACGGCACGTTCGTAGCATGGGTGGCGAATACGATTGGATTGTGAAGAAGTATCTTGAGCGGTACATTAGGCCGAACACGCTGCTGCTGGACGTCGCGGGAGGCGACGGGCTGTCCACGTCGTTGCTGGATCCCGATAAGGTCTCTATCGTCTCGACAGACATCTCCGTCAGGTTGCTTGATGTTGCCAGGAGTAGGCGGCGTAACCATGTCCTTGGCATCCTGCAGGATTTTGACTGTCCGTTCCCATTCCTTGATGAGGTTTTCGACTATGTCGTATGCGTCAGCGCCCTGGAATTTTGCAGGGACCTCAGATTTACCCTGGCTGAGATGCTGAGAGTCCTTAAGAATGGTGGGATGATGCTCTTTTCAACCGACAAGTATGATGAGGGTTCATCCCTGCAAGGCAAATATATTTATGTGCACGACGAGAGAGGTTTTTTTTCAAGGCGCTACAGCGCATCCTGGGTCAGGAAGTTGATCGCCGATCTTGGCGGACGCCTGTTGGCGTCCGACACCCATAATGCCTACAGGTTAAAGGGTGGATGGATTAGGTACGATTATTATTTGATTTCGAAATAAACTCAGAGGGAGGGAGAGCGCGCCGTTGCCGGCCGTGACCCGCTATGTCAATAAAAAACAAGATATCGGCCTGGATAATTGCAATTATTGTGTTGTTGGGCGGAATCGTCTCTGCACTCATCATGCATGGGGAGCGGCATGTCATTGAGGACAGGTTCATAGAAAGCCGCAGAGCGTCCGGCGATCTCTTGTCCAGGGTGCTTTCAGATGACGTAATGATAGGCGATTATTATTCGGCCCGCGTACAGATGGCCGCTTATCTGCAATATGAGGGTGTTGAGAGGGCCGCGATATGTCTCAGTAATGGCGAAGTAATTGTGGTGGGTAACATAGATGGATTTGACCGTCGATTGTGTGAAAATCCGAGCGATGTGTTCAATGATGTCGGCTATGCAGTAGCTGCGCCGATTAAATATGACGATGCCGTATTCGGGAGAGTTGTGGTCGAGTATCCGGTTGATGAGCTGGCAATGCAGTTGAGCAGCATGCGAAGATCCATCATCATTTCCTATGCAGCCATCACTGCAATAGCGGTCGTCATGTTGATCGTCGCCGTGGGATATGCGATGCGACCAATTATTGCCTGTATAGAGTGGATCAAGAGCTACATTCGGGATGGCACCTGCGATGCCCTATCTAGGAGCGAGGTGGAGGCTGCTAGGAGCAAGGAAGAGCGCGATTTGAAGGAAGTCTTTCTGGCGGTAATCGATGAGTTCAAGAAGGCGCACGATCGGAGGAAAGAGGAGTCTATGATGGCTGCTATCGGCCAAATGTCATCTCATATAGCTCATGACATGCGGTCGCCGTTAGCGGTATTGCAGGCATATCTAAACATGCAATTGAACGGCGATGGAAAAAATCAGAGTGAATATAATGCGGCTGCAAGGCGTAGTGCGGAGAAGTTGTTACATATGGCTGATGATTTGGTGGATTATGCGAAGGCTATTAAATTACAGAAGGAAAGTGTTTTATTCAAGAGGATGTATGAGAATTGTATAAAATTCGAAGTGACAGATACAATTGAGAAAGAAATTATAAAATTGAATATCGATATTGCAGACGATCTCTGTGTGTCGATCGATAGGTACAGAATGGCACGTGTTATCACCAACATGATCCACAATGCCATAAGGGCGGTGAAGGGGGGTGAAGGTAGAATCGAGATGATCGTAGACGTGGACAACGAAAAGGATATCATGATTCTGGTCAAGGATAACGGTTGTGGTATAAGGGAGAAGGATCTCCCTCACATCTTCGAAAACTTTTTTTCCACCGATCGCAAGAAGGGTACCGGCCTCGGCCTCAGCTATTGCAAGCAGGTCGTTGAGGCCCACGGCGGCACCATAGATGTAGAGAGCGAGGTCGGAAAGGGCACGACTTTCACGATACGGATCCCGAATTGCGTTGTCTCCGAGGCCGAGGCGAAGGCATGTCGCAACGAACCGCAATTAAAAATTGAAGGGCGGAAGTTCCTGCTGATCGATGACGATGCGGACATCCGTTTGCGCTGGCGCAGGATCGTGGAGGAGGGCGGCGGCACTGTAGTCGGCGAGGCCGACTCCCCTGAGAAGGCGTGCGGCGTCGGCATTGATATGTCAGCCGCAGACGCAGCCATCGTCGATTACAATTTCGAGGGTTCTGAGAAGACCGGCCTCGATGTGATCGCTCACCTCAAAACCCGAGGCCTTCGGGAAATCCACATGTGCACCGGCTTTGCTCACGACGATACAATCCGCCGGGCCGCCATGGCCGCCGGCGCGGATTCGGTGATACAGAAGGTGTAGGTTTTTCTCCGCAATCGGCGCTATGCGCCTCGTCCACGTCCCCATCCGCCGCCGCAGGAGATAAGACAGCCACCTACCAGTAACTATCAGCTTGTTTCTGGTTGTTTCCTGCGCGTTTTGTTCGATAATTTGTACAATATTCCAGAAATCGTATTTATCTGCGAACAGTTTCCTGCCGTCGTTGTGTGATCGATAACTCAAGTGCTTGAAAAATGTGCACATGGTTGGGCTGGCACGATTATTGCTTCTCGTACCGGCATGAGAGACGCGTATATTACGACAAGGGATGAATTCGTCGAGCACCTTCAATCCAACACGAAACTCAACCTCATGGTCGTCGTGACGCGTGAATGCGTCCTGCGGTGCAGGTACTGCTATGCGCGCGACCCGAACCATCGTCCTGAGAACAGGATGATCGCGGACGACCTCCTGGAGAAGGTGATAAGCGACGCCTTCGACGTGCGCCAGCGCCATATAGACTTCGAATGGACCGGCGGCGAGGCGCTCCTCGGCGGCAGGCCCTTCTTCGAGAAGGTCCTCGCCCTGCAGAGGAGGCACTCCAGAAACGGAAAGACGTACTCCAACTGCGTTCAGACCAGCGGGGCCATATACGACGAGGAGCTCTACGACTTCCTCATCGATAACAAGGTCACCCTTTCGCTGACCATCGACGGGCCCAGGGACCTCCACGAGCTCAACAGGCCGGGCAGGTCAGCCGGCGCCTTCGATGACATTCTGAGATCACAGAAATACATAAGGGCGCGCCAGGGCTGGTGCGGCGTGCTCTGCACCCTCACAAAGGCCTCGGCCGGCCGATTCAAGGAGATCGCCGATTTCTATGCGGACAACGGAATACCGCACTGGCACACTAACACATACATCTGCGATCCGGGGAAGCCGGTCTCCGAAGAGGAACTGGGCCTGACGCCGGAGGAAGTCGCCTCTTATTTCAAGGGTCAGTTCGACTACCTCCTCGAAAAATTCAGCGACAGCTTCGGGGAGGGATCGCTCGAGACGATAATGAAGCTGCTGACCGGAGTGGGCTGCGGCACCAAGTGCTCTCAGGGCGCGCGATGCCTGACCAACTTCGTGAGCGTCGACGACCTCGGAAACGCTACGCTGTGCCCCAAGTTTGTGGGGTACGAGGACTTCAGGTTCGGCAACATACGGGAAAGTGCGATGAGCGACCTCGTAAGTTGCGACAACCCGGTGTTGAAAAGGCTCATAGACGAACGGCTGGCCGCGATCAACGACTGCGAGAGGAGCCGCTGCGCCTACCTCAGCCTCTGCAAGGGGGGGTGCCCGTACTACTCCTATCTCAACGGCAGGGACGGAAGCGTGGCGCGGCGGAACGTCCTCTGCAAGGCCAGATACGACATCTGTGAGCACGTGGACAGGAGGCTCGGATCATACGGCATCAAAACCGCCACCGCTGTCAGCGCGACGGGCGGGGATCCCGCGGGTGCGGATCGCCGCTCGTCCGAACAAAGGAGGGGAAATGTACACCAACAGGCTGGATGGGGAGGGGTCGGCAGTGCACGAGAGGGTCCATGCGCATGAGAGGGAGCCGGAGAGGGAGTCGGTCAAGGGGCCGGACAGGCTGCCGCCTCTGGTCCAGCGGCTGGCTGAGCTGCAGAAGGCGCAGGATGGGCTCAAGGTTCTGAGCGAGGGCAGGGGCCATGTGTTGATTGCCGGCCGCTCGCACTCGGACCACGACAAGCACGACAACGGTCATGAGGCGCACAGCGATCATGACGCGCACGACAACCACATGGATCGCGACTGAATTTTAAGACCGGGTGCGGAGGTCCGCCATGAAGCTCATGGATATACATTGCGAGCCGTTCACCAGGGTGGAGTACCGGACTCCTGGGGAGGAGCGGCGCTGGTCCGAAAAGCTCAGGCGCTGCACCCGCATCGCCGGCGATGTGGAGCTGGGCCTTGTGAAGGCCGGGCATCGCGAGGCTTCGACATTGCTCTTGCGTCGCGATGAAATCGAACGGCGGAGAGAGACCCTCGCCGAGGAGCGCCTGCTGTTCACCGCCATCAGGTGGGTCAAAAAGTTCAAGGGGTTCGCGCATCGCCACGACCTGGCCGGCGAGGAAGATCCTTCAGCGGTCTGCTATGGAGTCGTGACCCGTACGCATGCGGCAGCTGAAAGGTTCGTGGCCGCGTCGCTGCCGAGACACCCGGATCATGACGCCATAGGGGCGCTCCTCGGCTATCCCCCCTGCTGCAGGGAGTTCTTTTCCGACGCCTGGGCCCGCGGTTTCATCGACCCCATCTGGCAGCAGGCGTTCAATACCGGCGGCGAGATCGTGAGTCGCCCGGACGGCGGACATGAGCTCCGAGTCGAGGGGTACCCGGAATGCGTAGCCCACCAGAGGTACTGGGGCGCCAGGATCGGCTTCCATCTCCCGTGCAGCTTCGTGTGCCAAAAGACGAGGGCGCTCGCCCATCTCTGGCTGGAGGTCGCGGAGTCGCTGGATCCTGGGATTTCGGCCGATATGATGGAGGCGGTGTCGCTTGAGTCGGTCTGGGACGCGCACAGGGGTGTTGCGCTGGTCAACACCCCGTATTACAAGGGGACAACCGGCAGCGTGCCGTGCGCCGATGTGCACACGGTCTACTTCTCGCCGCTCACCGCCTAGCCGTGCCCTCAGGGGGCCGAAGCATGCGATGCAGAGGATTCATGCTCATCGTCGCTTTCGTCGTCGCGATCTTCGGCGGCTGTTCTCGAGCGGGGGGTGATGCGGACCGCTGGTTCGGCAGGGACAGGAACGGCTGTTTCGAGGAGATGGTCGAGGGGATCGCGGAGACGCAGATCGTCTCGCAGGACGGCCTCCGCAGGCTCGGAACGACATGGGAGATCGAGCTCGAAAGGGCCGGAAGAAGATTCTCGGATGCCCGAACCAGGGATGACGTCTATTATGCGCTTCTGTCGCTGAAAAACTCATATCACGACTTGCACAGCAGGCTTCGCATCCGGGACGAATTCCTCCCGGACAGAAAGCCGGTTGAGCTCCCGCTGAAGCTCAGGGTTGAATCGGGCGAGGGTGGATACGAGTACGTCGTCATAGAATCGTCTGATGACGCGGTTTCGGCCGGCTCGGTGCTCGTCTCAGTGGACGGCCGCCCGCCCGCTCAGCTGGAGGAGGAGTTCCGCGAGTGGCACGAGAGCAGCTCCCCCGAGCATCTCAAATTCGAGACAGCGAAATGGCTCGTCTCCCGCGATCCCTTAGTCTCACCTGCGCCGGAGGTCGGCGAGTCCACGGCCTTCGAGTTTCGCGATCCTGATACCGGTACTGCGATGAAGACGATATTCCGGTGGGCCGAGCGCAGGAGCGGAGGCGGCGAGCGGGCCAAGGGCCGGGGCGCGGCCGAAGTGCTGTGGACGCCGCTCATACCCGACGACTACAGGGGCCGGACCCCTGAATTCGTTGGGATCAACTACGGAGTATACCCGACGGCACGGCCCGACGTGAAGATCGTCCGCTATCACTCGTTCCGCTACCGTTTCGACGACGCAGTGGCCCTCTGGAACAGGCTCCCCGAGCTTTCCTATAGGCCGATGCCCCTGGATCCGCAGGGCCCGGGGACTCGCGAGCTTGCCACGGCCGACCAGCGCGAGCTCCTCGGGTATCTGAAAAGGAGAGGGGCCCGCACCGTCATATTCGACGTGCGGGAGAACGGCGGCGGCAATCTCAATCCGTGGTTCATAGCGCGCCTCGCCGACAGGCCGTTCAGCATAGGCACCCGATATCTGCACAGGCGCCCTGTTTTCGAGGGGAGGAGCGACTGGACCGACGATGTCGACATGGGCTCCGACTTCATGGCCGAACATGCCCGAAGATTTTTCAGGGACAATCCCGGGGCGCTGGTCTCGCCCGAGTACCCCTTTTTCTGCACGACCGAGCGGTGCGAAGCGGGCGAGGCTGTCTATAGGCCGGAGGAGGGTGGAAGACCTTTCGATTTGGTGGTGCTGACCGGCCCCTACTGCGCTAGCTCGTGCGATCAGTTTGTCGCGATCATGAAGGGAAACAACATCGCCACGACCGCCGGCCTTCCGCCGCGCGCCGCCCAGAACCCGTATTACTACGAGCGCGACTTCTCCCTGCGCGACGGCACCCGTTTTTCGATTTCGATGGCCGTGGGAATAAGCGTTGGCGCAGACGGCAGGGACCAGGAAGGCAACCCCCCTGACATCGACATCCACATCCCCCCTTCGCGCGAAAATCGGGGCGATTATCTGGGTTTCGCCGTCTCGAAGATCATGGGAGATCGATCAGGCGCGCAAATGCCGTGAAGCGGTTTCGTGATGTCAGCCAAGGCGCTGCTTGAGCCTCTTGAGGTGGCCCTGCGCCTGCGGGAACGACTTCGCGATCGCCTCGATGGTCGGCATGTAGCGGCGCGCCGCATCCCTGTCCCCGCGCTCCAGCGCAAGCTCGGCGAAGGTGCCGTATAGGCTGTAACGGATGTCGGGCGTGAGGGCCTTCTTGCGATCCATCGCCAGCGCCTTCTTGAGGTAGTCCTCGGCGTGCCCCAGGTCGTGCCTCTGCAGGTAGGCGTCGCCGAGCGAGATGTAGATGGTGGGCCTGTAGCGCCTTATCAGCCCCGCGGCCTTTCCCTTCGGTGCGCCGGAGAAGTCCAGCGCCGCCTCGAAATACTCGATGGTGTTCTCAGGCGAGGCCATCTGCTGCGAGGCGAGCCCCATGCCGATCATGATCTCCACGCCCGTGGTCTCGCCCTCGATCTGCTGCGCGAGCTTCAAGCCCTCCTGATAATGCGCCAGCGCCTCCTTGGGCCGGCCGACCTTGAGCATGAGGTTGCCCAGCCCGTTCTGGAGCCTCACCTGCATCTCCACTAGCCTGTGCTGCCTCGCGATCGCGAGCCCCTTCTCGTAGTGGTCGCGCGCCTCGTCCGGCTTCATGATCTCGTCGTTTCTCAGGGCGTTGCCCAGGAGGTAATGCCGCGAGGCGCTCTTTTGCTCGTCGCCCGCCGCCTCGGCGAGCGCAAGCTCCTTGCGGAGTATCCCCACGGCATCGGAGGGTTTCCCGAGGGCCAGCAGCGCCTCGCCGAGCTCGTTGTTCGTCACGGCGCGTTTCTCGTCGGGGGTGAGGATGTTCTCCGCCACCTTCGAGCTGCGCTCGAATCGCTCCACCGCCCTCTCTATGTTGCCCTCGCGCAGATCGACGCTCGCGATGTAGTTCTCGAGCCTTATCTTCGCGGCCGGGTCCGCATCGCCTGAGAGGAAGGAGAGCGCCTCGGAGAAGAGCCTCCTTGCGTCGCGGAGGTCGCGCCTGCGCATGGCGAGCAGTCCCAGCCTCTCCGCCGCCTCGACCCGCAACCTCTCCCTGAGGGGGGAGGGCGCCCTGAGGTCCCTTATCGCCGCGAAGGCGGACCGCGCGTCGGCGATCCTGTGCGCGCGCTCGTACGCCGAGCCGAGTTCGGCCAGCGCGGCCGCGCGGCCCGCAGCCTCTCCCTCCGGCAGGAGATCGAGCAGGAGGTGGAGGTGCTCGGCTGCATCGAGCGGCCGGCCCGATTCGGCGGCCGCCTCTATGAGCCTCCGCAGGGCTGGGATGCGCTCCGGCGAGGCGCTCCCGTACGCGACGTGCAGGTCGATCTCCCTGCGGCCCCGCCGCCTGCCGCCCACGAACCGCGCGATCAGGTGTCCGGCGATCCGGTCGTGGCAGCTCTCGCATTCAGCCCGAGTGGCGGCCTCTCTGATCACGCGGCCGGCCATCTCGTTCGTGAATTCGATGCGGCCGTCGTGGCGCTGGTTGTGGGCGAGCCTCGCCTCCATGAGCATGAGTACCGCCCGGTCGGCGCTGCCCCGCTCGCAGGTGGCGGAGAGCTCCTCGAGCGACACCGGCCGCTGCCAGCATGCCATCGCCAGCGCCGCGTCCCGGGCCTCATCGTTCAGCATGCGCAGCTTTTCGAGTATCGACTCGGCGAGCGAGCGCGATGGCGGCGCCTTGGAGAAGTCCACGCCGATTGCCTTGAGCGTGGCGGCGTCGGGCCTCCCCGCCAGTGAGAAGAGCCTGCCCTGGGAGATCATCTGCTCCAGGTGCTCGGTGAGGAAGAGCGGATTGCCGCCGGTGCAGTGCGCGAGCTGGTCGATCACGGCCCTGTCCGGCCTCTCGCCCAGCAGCGCCTCGAGGTACTCCGCGATGTCGGCCCTGGTGAAGTTTGCGAGCTCGACGCAGTGGCAGAGGGCGTGGTCTATGTTGAGGTCCTCGAACGCCTGCGCAAGCCCCATGCGCTCGGCGTCGAGGGATGCGATCAGGATCATCCGCGGGGCCGAAGCGGCCGGCAGCCTCTGCTGGAGACGGAGGCGCCTGATCAGCGCCCTGACGGCCTGAGCCCCCGCGTCGTCGAGGGAATCGCCCTGCTCGTTCATCATGAAGCGGTCGATGTCGTCGATCATGACGGCCCGCACGGCCGCGGAGCCTTCGCCGGATTCCAGCGACTGGATGAGCGACGGCGGGAGGTCCTGGCCCTCGGCGACGAATGTCGCGTCCATCTCCATCTGCTGGGCGAGCGGCTTTGCGAAGGCCAGCATCCTGGAGCGACCCGAGCCGCGGCCGCCGTGCACGATCACGATCGGGGCCGCGTGCCTCACCCCGTCGGCGATCGCGCGGAGGCTCTGCTCTATGATCGCGCACTCCTCGCGGCGGCCCACGAGCCTGCCCTCCTTGGGCAGGTAGGCGAGAAGAGTCTGCATGCACTCAGGGTTTTGCATCGTGGGGGAGCTGTACTGCAGCGCCTGCGCGGCGACGATCGCGGAGGGGTAGCGCTCGTCCGGATGGTGCGCCATGAGCTTCATGATGATCCGGTCGAGGTACGCCGGCACCTCGGGCCTGAGGGAGGATGGCGGCGGCGGCGCGAGCTCGAAGTGGCGGCGGAGGGTCGCCATGGCGTCCTTCTTGCCGTCAGGTCCCGCAACGTTGAACGGCGCGCGGCCGGTGAGGCAGTGGTAGAACGTCACTCCCAGCGAATAGAGGTCGCTGCGGTGGTCGGGCGGAGGAAAGCGGGTCCGGCTCACGTCGCAGAGCCGCATGGATATGAGCTCCGGCGCCATGTAGTTCGGCGTGCCGCCGGGCCGGTCCGGGGGCCGGAAGGTGGCGAGCCCGAAGTCGATGAGAGCCAGCACCGGGCTCTCGCCAGACTGCCTGAGCAGCAGGTTGTGCGGCTTTATGTCCAGGTGCAGGAGCTTGTGCCCGCGCAGATACTCCAGCGCCCTGAGCGACTGCAGGAGCAGCTCCTCGAGCAGCGGCACCGGTGCGAGCAGGAGCCTGGTAAGATCGCCCGCCATGAGCAGCTCGCTGGTGAAGAAATAGAGCCCTGAGCCGGGGTCCAGGCCGAAGTCGTAGATCTGGCCGATGTTGGGGTGGGCCAGCGACTTAAGTATCGCGAACTCGTTCTTGAACCGGTCCGCCACCGCCTCGCGGGTCTTTGCCGGGTTCCACTTGAGGAACTTGAGCGCCACCTGCCTGCCGGAGGGGTCGAAGGCCTCCCAGACCACCCCGCCGCCCCCTTCGCTCAGGATGCGCGCGAGCCTGTACTTGCCCTGGACAATGTGCCCGGCCTCTGGCGCTGCTGAGAATAGCTCCTGCTGCGGCATGACGGGTATTTATACAATATGTGCGGGAGGATGGGAAGGGGCTAGGCGTAGACCCGGTAATCGATGTTCGGGAAGATGTTGTCCTTCCACTCGAGCTCGGCCACGAAGTTCATGTCCAGGCGCATGTGCTTTATCTCCTCGTAGAGCCTGTTGAAGCGCCAGACGTGGTCCTTGGTGCGCTTGACCGCGTACTCCACCATCGTGCCGCTGTTCATGATGAAGGCCCAGTCGGAGCTCTGCGCGAGCAGGAGCTCCCGCGCCATCTGGTTGAGCGCGCGTCGGAGGTTGTCGTCGGGCGAGGGGTAGGCCCTGGCGTACTCGGTCATTCGGAACGCCGCCTCATGCAGGTGGCGGTAGACCCAGTCGTTGGTGCCGTTGCACCACACCTCCGCGTAGCCCTTGTTTCCCCAGCTCGATTCAGACGGCTGGGCGACCTGGTTCTTCGGGTGCCAGCAGAGGTACTCCCACGGGGTGGCGAGCTTGACGTCCGACTGGTCGCACGCGGTCTTGCGCATGATGAAGTTGAGCCAGTCTATGCCCTCGTACCACCAGTGGCCGAAGAGCTCCGCGTCGTACGGCGCGATTATGATCGGAGGCTTGCCCATGAGGCCGTGCAGGTACTCGCACTGGCGCTGGCGGTTGAAGAGGAAGTTGCCGGCGTGCGAGGCCGCCGCCTCGCGGGCATCGTGCGGGCTGTAGGGCTCCTTGTGGTTGGTCGTGCCGGTGATCCTGTAGTACTTGAACCCGGTCATTATGCGGATGCCGTCGCGGTGGATGTAGGGCCTCACGTAGTCGAAGTCGAGGTCGAAGCCGATGTCGCGGTAGAAGTCGCGGTAGCGGTAGTCGCCCGGGTACCCCTCCTTCGCGCTCCAGACCTGCTTGGAGGACTCGAAGTCGCGGCCGAAGGCGGCGGTCCCGCTGGGGGTGAAGACAGGGGCGTACACGCCGTACTTGGGCCTCGAGTCGGCGTGCAGTATGCCGTGCGAATCCACGAAGAAGAATCGGATGCCGTGGTCCCAGAGGATCTCGTCCAGCCCCGGGAAGTAGCCGCACTCCGGGAGCCAGATGCCGCGGGGCCTCCTGCCCAGGTGCCTCTCGTGCGTATCGCACGCGACCGATATCTGCGCGCGCACCGCCTCGTGGGACGGCCTGAGCAGCGGCAGGAAGCCGTGGGTCGCGCCGCAGGTGATGATCTCCACCTTCCCCATGTCCTGGAAGTGGCGGAACCCCGCGACGAGGTTTCTGCCCCAGCGCTGGTCGAAGATGTAACGGGCGCGGTGGAGCTTGTGGTAGTACATCTCGGCCGCTGGCCTGAATGCCCGGTCGTGCGCTGTGCGGCCCATCTCCTTGTCGGCGAGCTCGAGGTGCTTGTAGAGGTGCCTGGCGTAGCGCTCCTGCAGGAGCCCATCGGTCATCATGGATACGAGCGGGGGCGTGAGCGACATCGTCATGCGGAAGTCGATGCCGTCGAGGAAGAGGCTCTCGAACATGTCCAGCAGCGGTATGTAGGTTTCAGTCATCCCCTCGAAGAACCACTGCTCCTCGAGGAACTCCTCGTGCTCCGGATGGCGCACGTACGGCAGGTGGGCGTGCAGCACTATGGAAAGGTATCCTTTTGTCACCCTTGGGCCTCTCTGGTGTCTTGGTCCGACGATGCGCTCACCGCGCCATTGACCATGGAGAGCCCCCGGGCGACTCGCCGGCCTGCATGCCCAGGAAGTTCTCCACTTCGTAGAAGATCGCCTCTATGCTGGAGCCGGTGATGGATGCCAGTTTTCCCCTCATCAGCAGGTCGAAGAAATACGGTCCCAGTATCCTCTTGAGGAGATCGAGATCGGCGTCTGTGTAATCCTCGACATCGGAGATGAGCTTCTCGCCGGAGGGCGTGACCACCATCCACTTGATTGGCCCGGGCTTCGCCAGCCCTTGGGGCGGCAGCCTCATGACGTTGGAGCGCGCGAGCATGTGGAAGCGGCCGGTCGGATTCTTGAGCCCCACCTCGAGGCAGAGCTTCTGCTCCGGGGATGCGAGCCTGAGATACCAGTTTCCGAGCCTGTCGAAGACCTCGACGTCCCAGTACCTGCTCCCCTCGATCACATGGGTGTGGGTCACGTCGTAGAAGCGCAGAGTTAGTTTTGCGTCAAGGCCGACCGAGTCGACGGCCCTGCGCATGGACTCGTTGGTGATCTCCCAGTAGGTGAAGACGAACGTGGGGTCCACGACGAGGATCACGGCCCGGTCCTTGCCGTATTCCCACGGCAGGTCGCCCTGCGGCGCGGCCAGGCCGTTTGTCGGCACGCCGATCTCGAACTTCTTCGCCTCCGTGGGGATGCGGTCTGATGCCTCCTGGGAGGCCTGTGCGACCATGCTCTCAAGGTCGTCGATGTGCAGCAGGGTGGGGCCAGCCAGCGCCGGCTCGATCCGGGGTTTGGAGCGCCGCGCGGCGGCTCGGACCGGCCTGGCCTTGGCGGCCGGCTTTCTGGCGGCGATCTTTCCGGCCGCTGGGGCCTTCCTCGCAGGCTTCGCCCCCTTCGCCGTGCCCTTTTTCGCGGCCTTCTTCATGGCGACCGCCTTTCCGGTGGGCCTCTTCTTGCGTGCGTCTTGTCTGGCTGCCGTATTCTTTGAGCGGACCCCGGTCTTCTTCCGGGTGGTCTTTTTCTGGGCTGGCTTCTTAGCCTTCTTTGCTCCCTTTTTCTTCCTCGATACTGCCATCATCCCCCTCCGTTGAGCTGCGCAATCCTTATATCAGGAAACTCCCAGAACGCAAATATTCTCGACGCGCCTTGTATTCCGCCGGCTTTGGGCTTATCTTCGCAGGCATGAAAATGGGTCGCAGGCAGTCGAAGAGGCACACATCCCACGGGAGGCCCGGGAGGCGGGAGCGTAAGGGACAGAGAGAGGGGCCGGCCGTCAGGGGAAAGACCTCTGTCGGAGAGCTGAGGCTCCACAGGGACGGCTACGGCTTCGTGGTCCCGGCCGACGGCGGCGAGGACCTATTCATCCCCGCCCGCTTCATAGGCGACGCCCTGCACACCGATCTGGTCGAGGCAGCCGCTGTCGGGGGCAGGGGCGGCAAGAGGGAGGGCCGCATAACGAGGATCGTGGAGCGGCGCGTGAAGAGGATGGTGGGCAGGCTCTCGCGCCACGGCAACGCCTTCGAGGTCGCGGCCGACGACCGCAAGGTGCGCCATCGCGTGGTCGTGAGGCCGGAGGACCTCTCCGGCGCCGGCCAGGGCGCCAACGTGGTCGTGCTCATAAAAAAATATCCGCGGGGCGACGAGCCGATGGAGGGCGCGGTCGAGAGGGTGCTGGGCAGCCGAGGCGACATGGCCACTGAGACAGACGCCGTGACGGTGCGTCACCAGCTCACCCGCGAGTTTCACCCCTCGGTCCTGCGGGAGGCGGAGCGCGTCTGCGCATTCGACGCGCAGGCGGAGATGAACCTGCGGGAGGACCTGCGCGGCGTGCCCTTCGTCACCATCGACGGCGAGACAGCCAAGGACTTCGACGACGCGGTCGCAGTGAGGCGCCTCGCGGGCGGTGATTTCGAGCTCCTGGTCTCCATCGCGGACGTCTCGCGGTTCGTGGAGCCCGGCACTGCGCTCGACTGGGCCGCCTACGAGAGGGGGACCTCGGTCTATTTCCCGGGCGACTGCATCCCCATGCTCCCCGAGGCCCTCTCGAACGGCGCATGCAGCCTCAGGCCCGGCGAGGACAGGCTCACCTTCACCGCGGAGCTCACGATAGGGAGGGGCGGCCGCGTGCTGGGCAGCCGTTTCTACAGGAGCGTCATAAAGAGCAGGGCCAGGCTCACCTACACGCAGGTGAAGAGGGCGCTGATCGACGAGGATCCCGCGGTGGTCGGGGAGCTCGGCGATCTGGCGCAGGAGCTGGGCCTCATGCGCCGGTGTTTCGAGAGGTTGAGGGCGTCGAGGCTTGCGCGCGGCTCCATCGACTTCGACCTCCCCGAGCCGGAGATACAGATCGACATGCAGGGGGGCATAGAGGACATCGTGCGAGCGGAGCGGCACACAGGCCACATGCTGATCGAGGAGTTCATGATAGCGGCCAACGAGGCGGTGGCGGAGTTCCTCTCCGAGAGTGGCGCGGGCTGCATCTACCGCGTGCACGAACCCCCGCCCTCCGACAAGCTCGCCGAGTTCGCGGTGCTCCTGCACAACCTGGGCTTCGGCGAGAGGCTCGCGCCGGGTGCATCGCCCGGAAGGCTTTCCAGGGTCGTCGCCTGGGCGCGGGGCAAGCCTTTCGAGCGCATGGTCAACCACATGCTCCTGCGCTCAATGTCGCAGGCGGTCTACAGCGGCGAGAACGTCGGCCACTACGGCCTCGCGTCGAAGTGCTACTGTCACTTCACATCGCCGATCCGCCGCTACCCCGACCTCGTCGTCCATCGCCTGCTCGCGGCCGCGTTGCAAACACACTCAGCTCCAAGCTCGAAGCTCAAAGGTCAAAGGGGAAGTTCCTTTGGGCTTTCACCTTTGAGCTTTGAGCAGAAAGCCGTGAAGTCCCACGCGTCGGGCCTTGGCGAGATCGCCGCCCACTGCTCCAGGCGCGAACGGATCGCCATGGAGGCGGAGAGGGAGATGGCAAAGCTCTATGCGGCCCTGTTCATGCAGGAGAGGGTGGGCATGCAGTTCGACGGGATCATATCGCACGTGGCGAAATTCGGCTTCTTCGTGGAGCTGATCGACTACTTCGTCGAGGGCATGGTGCACTCAGGGACGCTCGGAGACGACACCTACCTCTTCGACGAGCGCGCCTGCGCCATGGTGGGAAGGCGAAAAAAGCGGGCCTTCAGGGTGGGGGACAAGGTGCGGATCGAAGTGGCCGAGGTCGACATCCCAAATCGAGAGATACTTTTTGAGCTTGTCTAAAGCATCGCTTTATGTATTCTCAAACCAGTTTCGTGTTTATGCTTACAACCTCTTGTTATTTAAAAATAAAGAAGACTTGGCAATGGGGTGTAATAGCTTGACTGAAAGGCCGCTGAGCCGTTATCATTATATGTGCGGCTGAAAGAAAGGGCGATCCTGTGAAGAAGACGACCGAGATTTCGATCATGGGCCAGAAGTTCATGGTCAAGAGCGAATCCAATGACGATTACGTCCGCAGGATTGCCGGATTCGTCGACCAGAAGATAGAGGAGGTCATGCAGAGCACCAAGTCCGTGGCCTCCCTGAACGTGGCGATACTGGCCGCCATGAACATCGCGGACGAGTATTTCAAGTTCAAGAAGGACCGCGACGACAGGATCGAAAAGGCTGAGAAGAAGATTAAGGACATGATAGAACTGGTTGATCTGCAGCTTTAATTTGCTCTTTAAAAAGAAATCGGGATTTCCCCCTGCGCGGTGCGTGCTTGGGCGTCGTACACATTTTAGAACCGTCGATGCCATTTTTGGGGATTGTTCCTTGCCGCGGTGAGCATGCCGAGCACTCAACTTGTAACGGCGCATAATAATGATTTCAGGCCGTTATAAGTTGAGTGCTCGGAAGCCTGAAACGGCAATACGGTCACCCACCTGACTGAGTCGGGTTCAAAATGGTGACGCCACACGGCCATTGTGGGGGGATTTTTTTACAAGCTCTTGGTTATAAATAACTTTTTGTTTTTATGGGCTTTTTTGCCAAACTGGCCCTTGAATTGTTTATTGCGATGTTTTATATGCAGGTAAGTTAACGGGGCAATCGAGCCTGATCCGGTTGCTTGGATTCGGAAAAACGCTGGTGAATATGACGGGTTGGTTCAGAACCTCGAAAGAGGATTTAGAATCCAGGGCGCTGCAGGAACTCTCCGGCGCCGTTTGTCTATCTTCTAAATGGTCCGCCGCCGTTTCGGCAGGCGGATTGCGGCGTCTGATGGATCGCCCTGTATAGGGTCCGCCGCCTGCTGAACCCCGTCCGATCCCCTGCCACCGAATCCGCTCGGCCGCCCCTCCGATGCGAGAGGTGAATCGATGTCTTCAGAGAGCAAGGTCCGCCTGTACAACCGAATACTCTCCACGCGCGACGAGATGTCCGAGGACGACGTGAGGGAGCTCTCCGGCCAGATCGGCCACCGCGTCACGGGCATGGAGGAGTACCGCACCGAGCTCCGCATCGGGCTGTACGCGGCGTTCGGCAACGAGGTGCGCACCGAACGCCTCTTCGTCGAGGGCGACCGCCACCGCAAGGAGATATACTTCCCGGCGAGGGACGAGGAGCGGGGCGGCATCGCCTACTTCAGGGTGACCAACCTCGAGGAGCTCCTGCCGGGCGAGACCGGCTTCCGCGCGCCCACCGCAAGGCAGAGCAGGCTCAGGGACATAAACACGCTGGGGGCGCTCATCGTGCCCGGCGTTGCCTTCGACCTCTCCGGCAGGCGCATGGGCTTCGGCAAGGGGTTCTACGAGGCGAACCTCAGGGCCTTCTCGGGCAGGAGGATAGCCCTGGCCTACGAGTTCCAGGTCGTTCCGACCCTGCCTGCCGGTCCGTTCGAGAAGCTGATCGACTACGTGGTGACCGAGCGACGCGTGATAAGCTGCGGCAGATGAAACGAGCGCGGGCAATGCCTGTGCCTTAACATATAGGAGGTGACTGTGACGCTGCAGATATGGCAGGTGATAGCTTCCCTGGCGGTCTCGATCGGAGTCGGGTTCGCGGTCGGCGCCGCCGTTCGACGTGGAATAGGCAAAAGGAGGGTCGAGGAGGCGGAGCAGAGGGCGGCCTCGCTCCTTCGCGACGCGGAGCAGCAGGCCAGGGCGTTCAAGAAGGAGGCGGAACTCTCTGCCAAGGACATGCAGCTGAGGGCCCGCGAGGAGTTCGAGAAGGAGAGCCAGGAGAAGCAGCGTGAGCTTTCCGCCACCGAGAAGAGGCTGCAGCAGAAGGAGGACAACCTCGAGAAGAAGTTCGAGCTCGTCGAGAAGAAGGAGGAGGAGGTCGTCCGGGCGGAGCAGTCCATAGATGATCGCAAGAAGCACGTCGAGGATCTGGAAAAGCGCTACATGGACCTCGTCACGGAGACGAAGCGCAAGCTCGAGCAGATGGCCGGCATCTCCACCGAAGAGGCCAAGAGGCAGCTGAAGGAGGCCCTGGTCGACGAGGCTAAGCAGGACGCGGCTCGCGAGATCATGGAGGTCGAGGAGCGCGCCAGGGAGGAGTCGCAGAAGAAGGCCAAGTTCATAATCTCCACCGCCATGGAGAGGATGGCCTCGGACTACACCGCGGAGCGCGCTATCTCCGTCGTGCAGCTCCCGAGCGACGACATGAAGGGCCGCATAATCGGCCGCGAGGGCCGCAACATAAGGGCGCTCGAGGCCGCGACCGGCATCGACATAGTGATAGACGACACGCCGGAGGCGGTGATCCTCTCCGGCTTCAACCCGGTGCGCCGCGAGATCGCGCGCATAACGCTCGAGAACCTCATCGCCGACGGACGCATCCACCCGACCCGCATCGAGGAGATGGTGGAGAAGGTGACGAAGGAGGTCGAGGGCTCCATCAAGGAGGCGGGCGAGCAGCTCTGCCTCGAGCTCAACGTGCCGAACGTCCACCCGGAGCTCGTGAAGCTCCTGGGCTCTCTCAAGTACCGCTACAGCTTTGCGCAGAACGTGCTCGCGCACACGCGCGAGGTCGCGTTCCTCTCCGGCATGATGGCCGCGGAGCTGGGGCTCGACGAGGCCAAGGCCCGCCGCGCGGGGCTTCTGCACGACATCGGAAAGGCGGTCTCCCACGAGGTGGAGGGGTCTCACGCCCTGATCGGCATGGAGTACGCGAAGAAGTACCGAGAGGACCCCGACGTGATCCATGCCATCGGATCGCACCACGAGGACATCGAGCAGACGACGCCGCTCGACATGGTCGTTGATTGCGCGGACGCGCTCTCCGGCGCCCGGCCCGGCGCCCGCCGCGAGGTGCTGGAGGCCTACGTCAAGCGCCTCGAGGACCTGGAGCGCATATCCAAATCGTTCCCGGGAGTCGAGAAGTCCTACGCGATCCAGGCCGGCCGCGAGGTGCGCGTGATGGTGGTCAACGACAAGGTCTCAGACGCCGAGTCGGTCGTGCTCTCCAAGGACATCGCCAAGAAGATCGAGGCGGAGATGACCTATCCGGGCCAGATCAAGGTCACGGTGATCAGAGAAACCAGGGCTACAGAGTATGCAAAATAGTAAGGCTGAGGCTGAGGACAGCTTAACCTTAGCCTAAGCCTCAACCTTCTTGGATAATTCTGGATTATAAAGTGAAGATCCTGGCGATAGGCGACATCTTCGGCAGGCCGGGCAGGGCGGCTATCAGGGAACTCCTCCCCGGTCTCGTCCGCGAGTACAGGGCTGATTTCGTGATCGCCAATGCGGAGAACGCGGCAGGCGGCCGGGGGCTGACCCCGAAGATCGCGGACGAGCTCTTCGAGAGTCCGATCGACGTGATGACCGCGGGCAACCACATCTGGGAGTTCGACGAGCTGCATCCTTACTTCGATTCCCACCCGATACTTCGTCCGCACAACGTGAGCGAGCACCTCCCTGGAAAAGGGAACGGGGTATTCACCGCGCGCAACGGCGCAAGGATCGGCGTGGTGAGCCTGCAGGGCATGATCTTCATGGACGAGAAGGGCGAGAAGGCGCACAGCCCCTTTGTCGCGGCAGACGCGCTCATACCGAAGCTCTCCGGGCAATGCGACCTTATCGTGATCGACTTCCACGCCGAGGCCACCAGCGAGAAGCGCGCGCTGGCGTGGCATCTCGACGGCAGGATCGCGGCGTTACTCGGCACGCACACGCACGTGCAGACCGCGGACGAGGAGATATTGCCGGGCGGCACCGCCTACATCTCCGATATCGGGATGACAGGCCCCCACGCGTCCGTGATCGGGCTCGCCAAAGAGGTCGCGATCCACCGCTTCCTCACCGGCGAGAAGAAGGGCTTCAAGGTGGCCGAGGGTGGAGTGAGGCTGGAGGGGGTGGTCTTGGACATCGATGAGCGCAGCGGAAAGGCGAGATCCATAGAAAGGATACAGAGACGGATGGAAGGCTGAGGCCAACTCAGCCTTAACCTCAGCCTCAGCCTGAATGAATTTCAAGATGTGTGATATATGAGGTCGCTATGAATCATATCCCGATCGAAAAGCAGCTCGAGGTCATCAAGCGCGGGAGCGTGGAGCTCGTGAACGAGGAAGAGCTCGTCGCAAAGCTCAAGAAGGGCAGGCCGCTCCGCATCAAGGCGGGCTTCGATCCCACGGCGCCCGATCTGCACCTCGGCCACACGGTCGTGATGCAGAAGCTCAAGCAGTTTCAGGAGCTGGGGCACAAGGTCATCTTCCTCATGGGCGACTTCACCGCGCGCATCGGCGACCCCTCGGGCAGGAACGAGACCAGGCCCGAGCTGGGCGAAGGGATCATACGCGCGAACGCGGAGACCTATGTGGCCCAGGCCGGCAAGATCCTGGACATGGGAGAGGCGGAGATACGCTACAACTCCGAGTGGCTGGGAAAATTCTCCGCCGCCGACTTCATACGCCTGAGCGCGAAGGAGACCGTGGCGCGCATGCTGGAGCGCGACGACTTCGAGAGCCGATTCAAGGGGGGCAGCCCCATACGCATTCACGAGTTCCTCTACCCGCTCCTGCAGGGCTACGATTCGGTCGCGCTCGAGGCGGACGTCGAGCTCGGCGGCACCGACCAGATCTTCAACCTGCTGGTTGGCCGCGACCTGCAGCGCGACGTGGGCCAGGAGCCGCAGGTCGTGCTCACGATGCCGCTGCTCGTGGGAACCGACGGGACGCAGAAGATGAGCAAGACCTACGGAAACTACGTGGGCATCAGCGAGCCGCCGAAGGAGATCTTCGGCAAGATGATGTCGATCTCCGACGAGCTCATGTGGACTTACTACGAGCTGCTCTCGGATCTCTCGCTGGGCGAGATAGAGGGGCTCAAGGAGCGCGTGCTCACCGGGGCGCTGCACCCGAAGGTCGCGAAGGAGAACCTCGCGGCGGAGATCGTGGAGCGATTTCACTCCGAGGGGGATGCTGTCGCCGCGCGCGACGAATTCGAGCGCGTCTTCAAAAAGAAAGACACGCCCGACGAGATCGACGAGCATGTGCTCGAGTCGATGGACGCGGAGGTCTCGCTCGTGGACGCGATGGTGGACACGAGGCTTGTGACCAGCAAGTCCGACGCGCGCCGGATGATAAAGCAGCGCGCGGTCGAGGTTGACGGCAGGAGGGTGGAGGACATCGACGCCACCCTCTCGACCGACGGGGAGAGCCTCGTCAAGGTGGGCAAGAGGCGTTTCGCCAAGGTCAAGTTCAAGAAATAGATCGCTAATTGCTCGATTACACTCAGGTTTCATGTTAAAGGGAGTTGCCCATCTCGTTGAAAATTAGAGTGTAATATCCCCAGGCGGGATCCGCTCGTCAGAGGCGAAAAAAAGCATAAACCTTTGAAATCAGGAGTTGACACAGGGGGCTATCTTCTGTAGAACCGCCCCCACGCTTTGGGGACGCATCGGGCGGCCCGCTATAAAAGCCAATGAAATCAAAATGTTATCGCCCCCGATCGATACATCGGGCGATGACTTTGTCTCCGCTCTTTGAAAACTGAATAGCGAACGCAGAATGCGTAAGTTTGAACGGGCTCATCTGTCCTTTGGGACACGATGTGATTTAAAAATTGGGCGCCAGGACAACCTATCTGGCGCTGCATAAGAATATAACTGGAGAGTTTGATTCTGGCTCAGAACGAACGCTGGCGGCGTGCCTAACACATGCAAGTCGAACGAGAATGGTCCCTTCGGGGGCCTAGTACAGTGGCGCACGGGTGAGTAATACGTAGGTGACCTGCCCTTTGCTGGGGAACAACCCCGGGAAACCGAGGCTAATTCCGCATAAGCTCCTCAGGTTGCGGCCTGAGGAGGAAAGGTGGCCTCTTCATGAAAGCTATCGGCAAAGGATGGGCCTGCGTCCCATCAGCTAGTTGGTGAGGTAACGGCTCACCAAGGCTGCAACGGGTAGCTGGTCTGAGAGGATGATCAGCCACACTGGAACTGAGACACGGTCCAGACTCCTACGGGAGGCAGCAGTGGGGAATATT
>JAFGMW010000079.1 GCA_016927275.1 Pseudomonadota bacterium | reverse complement strand
TTGAGCGGAGTGTATGAGGAAGGGAAAATATCGGCTGGTTTCGCGAATTGGAGGCTGACGAGAGGAAGACATCCAATTCGCTTCCTCTGTGAAAAGGCTATAATGCTCTTGAAACCAGCGATATTTTCACGACGAATAACGGAGCGAAAGCCCCAGCAGCCAGAAGAGGTCCGACGCCCGGCAACAGAGCCGGAAGCAGATAAATTTTGTTCAGGATTTAGGTCGACAGCCTCTGGCGGATGTTGGTGATCTGGTCGGGGAATTCGACGCCCGCCTCGTAGACCCTCTCGAATATCGTGGGATGGAAGACGCGCACCCAGCGCACGGTACCGTGCATGGCCAGCGCCGCGAGGTTCGGCGGCACGATCACGACGCTCTGCCCGACCGTGAGCTGCTCGTGCGACCGGAGCCTCATGCCGAGAATCGAGAAGTCAACGACCCTCGCCGAGTGCCACACGCTGTCGTGGTCTATGCAGTAGGATACCGCCGCGTCTATCTCGTGCCTCTTCACGCGCCGGCGCTCCGCCCCCCTCGACTCGTGGCCCGGGGCAGCGGGCCTGGCCCTCGTGATCGACCCGTCGTAATGGGCGCGCCGCTCGGGGTCGGAGAGGAACTCGTAGGCCTCGTTGACCCTCGACGCCTCGTCGGGATCGCCGCCCACGTCGGGATGGCACTGCTTCATCCGCGCCCTGTAGGCGGCCGATATCACATCGGCCGATGCCTCCGGCGCGACCTGCAGTATCTCGTAGTATGTGCGTCCCATGTGCAGTCTGTTTATCGGCGGCCCGCAAATAAAGTTGCGCAAAAAAGAGTTTTATTTTTATTTATTTATCAATTAGTTACCCTGTAACCACCTTGGACATCTGATCGAAGACGAACCGCATGAAGCGGCTCTTGTCGTCGTTCGGCATGTTCCTGATCATCACGCCGGTCTCGAAGCTGGTCGCCGATATTTTATTCTGCCACATCACCTCGCCGGAGGCCTTGATCGGGCTCGACTCGTCGTCGCCCAGCACGATCTCCAGATCGAGCAACGTGCCGTTGGCGAGCGCCGCTGGAGTCATGAGACGAAGGCCCCCGAGGCTCACGTCGCTGGATATCGCCTCGCGCGGGTCGGCCGGATGGCCGCCCGCCTCTCCGGTCACGCGATAGCTCACCGTGAGCGCGAGATCGAGCCTCGCAAATTTGCGGCGTTCCGCACCCGTTGCGACCATTGGGAACTCCTTTTTGAGCTGCAAATCAGTCTGATCAACTATTTCAACTGCCATAGCAGTAATTAATCGTGTTTTTAGATCTTTACCAGATATTTCAGCACATAATCACGAATATTTACTGCCATAGCGGTAAATAATATACCAGAAACAAGCTGATAGTTACTGGTAGTTACCTTCCATCGATGGAGGGGGAATTCAATGTGGCACGGATTGCCGTCATGACGGGGCGAGCCGGGGCGCTCTTCGCAGCGGGGCTCACGGAGACCGGGTGCCGTAGCCTATGATATTCCGGCCGACGTGCGCCCAGCGAGGAGCCGGCGCCTGAGGCGACGAGCGAAGCGAGAAGAGCGCACCGACCCGCCCCGTCTGTTGAGCCAGCTGCTTTCAATGGCGGACCGCTGCTGAAGCTGCTTCCGGTCGGTCGCGCGACGAGTAGCGAGGCGAGCGCGCCAGACGACGGAGGCAGGGCGCGAAAACGCTGCAATAGCATGCTGAAACGCGCCGCGTTCGAGGACTTCGGTGGATCCCTCGGCGTCGCAAAGGTTGCCTTGGCATCATCTGCACAAGCGACGCCTCGGGATGACAATACTTGAAAATACTACTCTTAGCATTGACACAAACCTTACACACGGATATCCCGCCTTTCGTGGAAAACAATCTCGCAATCGTGCTGGTTGCCCCGCAGGGGCCGGCGAACATCGGCGCCGCAGCGCGGGCGATGAAGAACTTCGGTATCTCGGACCTTCGTCTCGTGACCCCCTGCGACCACCTCTCGGACGAGGCCCGGCGCTGGGCAGTCGCAGCGAGCGACCTGCTCGAGTCGGCGAAGATATTCCCCACGCTGGACGCAGCCCTCATGGACATCGCGTTCTCCGCAGCATTCACGCGCAGGTTCGGCAAGGGGCGCAAGAGGAGGATGTCCGTTGCCGAGGCAGCGCCAGTGCTGGCTGCGCGGGCCTCGGACGGCGGGGCAGCTCTCGTCTTCGGGCCCGAGGAGTCAGGGCTCGCCAACGAACACATAGAGCGCTGCGACGCCACGGTCGAGATCCCCTCTTCGGCCGCCCTCCCCTCGCTCAACCTCGCGCAGTCGGTGCTCGTGGCATGCTACGAGATGAGCCGCATGATCCCGCCCGCTTCGTCAGATCCCGACCCCCGGATGCAGGAGAGCTACCTGCCGAGGGAGCGCATATCCGAGCTTATGACCGAGGCTGAACTGGCGCTCGCCGCCCTCGGCTACGACGACGAGGAGCCGTGGCAGCTCCGCAGCCGCATAAGGGAGCGGCTGGAGAGGATATTCGGACGCGCCGGCCTCACCGAGCGCGACGCGGGCATGATCGAGGGGCTGCTCTCGAGGATTTCGGGATGTATGAAATGAAATTCCAAATCCCAAGCACCAAACTCCAAATAAATTCCAATGACCGAAACTCCAATTATTTAACCTGAAGTTTGGAATTTAGGATTTGGAATTTGGTGCTTATTTGGTCATTGGGATTTGGTGCTTGAAATTTTGTTTAATTTTCAAACTGATACGCTCTTCTTGACAATGCCGGATATATCCTCTCTTTTCCCCCCATGCCATTCGACACAAAGGCGCTCCGAAAGAGGCTCTCGAACGAACTCTCGCAGAGGATCGGCGAGCGCAGGCGCTCGATCGAGAAGAGGGTCGGCCGGCATCGCGCTTCGCAGGCGCTCTGGGGCGTCGTGATCGGCATCGTCGCTGCGCTTCTCTTCATGGAGTTCCGTGAGGTCTCCGGCCTCGTCTCCCTGGAGATGATGACCTACGACTGGCGGATGCAGGCCACCAGGGGTGCTGCGCAGGGCTCCGGCGGGAACGTGGCGCTGCTGTACGTGGACGAGCCGTCGCTGGTGGCCATGAAGCAGATGGGGATCTCCTGGCCGTGGCCGCGCGAGCTCTACGCCGGGGCGCTTGAGTTCGCGAAGCGCGGGGGCGCTAGGGCCGTGATCTTCGACCTCTTCTTCTCCGAGGACTCCTCCTACGGGCTGGCCGACGACGAGGCGTTCGCCGAGGGGATAAGGAGGGGCCCCCCATCCTACTTCGTCGTGTTCGCCAGCTCCCACGAGACCGCCGACGCCCCCCCGATCGAGACCGACGTGATCGCCAAGAGCCGGGTGCCGTTCGACGGCGAGCCGCCGGGTTTTCTGCCCAGCGCGCGCTCGCTCCAGTCGCTGCCCGTGCCCGAGATCGCCGACACCGCGACCGGCTTCGGCAACGCTCAGACGAGGCCGGACGAGGACGGCGTCTACCGCAGGCTGCCCCTTGCGCTGGACTACCGGGGGACGCTCATGCCGCAGATATCCCTCAAGGTGGTGAGCGACATGGAGGGGATCGGGGAGATCGCCTGGCCTGCGGAGGACCGACTCCTGCTGGGCAGCGACGAGGTCCCTCTGGATTCCTCCGGCAACCTCATGATCAACTACATCGGCGGCGTGGACAGCTACCCGGCGTACCCGCTCTCGAACATCCTGCTCTCGAACCGACAGATCGAGGAGGGGCGAAGGCCCGTCATCGACCCGGCGGTGCTCGCGGGCCGCATCGCCATAATCGGGGTGGCGGCGCCCGGGCTGTACGATCTCAAGCCCATGCCGCTGGCGCGCGTCTACCCCGGCCCCGAGATCCACGCCACGATCATCGACTCGCTGCTCAGGCGCGACTTCGTGACGCCGCTGGGGACCAGGGCCAAGGCGGCCATCGTCTTTGCCTTCGCCCTCGCCGCGGCGCTGGGGCTCTCGCAGCTCAAGAGATTCTCGCACATCGTCGCCCTGCTCGCCGGCCTCTCCGGCGCGTACCTCACCGCAACCTTCGTCGCATTCGCGAAGGGGCTGTGGCTCCCGGTCGTGAGCCCCATGGCGGCGGCGGCCATGGCAGCGTTCGTCATGGTGCTCAAGAACTACATGACCGAGGGGCGGCGCAAACACGCCATAAAGAAGGCGTTCGGCCAGTACCTCTCGCCCGCGGTGGTGAGCGAGATAGCGCTCGATCCCGAGTCGGTGAAGATGGGGGGCGCCGAGCGGGAGGTGACGGTCTTCTTCTCCGACATAGCGGACTTCACCTCGATCGCCGAGAGGACCGCGCCTGCCGATCTCGTCTCGCAGCTCTGCGAATACCTCACCGTGATGACCGAGATCATCACCGGCCGCGAGGGCACGCTCGACAAGTACATAGGGGACGCGGTCATGGCGTTCTGGGGCGCGCCGCTTGCGATACCGGACCACGCGGCGCAGGCCGCGCTGGCCGCCATGCAGATACAGGACTCTCTCGCCGCGTTCGCGCAGTTCAAAACGAGGATCGGCATCCACACCGGCCGCGCGGTGGTCGGCAACATAGGCTCCGAGCTGCGCTTCAACTACACCGCGATCGGCGACTGCGTGAACCTGGCCAGCCGCCTGGAAGGGCTCAACAAGCGCTTCGGCACGCGCGTCATCATAAGCCAGAGCACCTTCGAGGCAGCGCGGCACGGCATCGAGGCCCGCATGATCGGCAAGGTCAGGGTCAAGGGGAGGAAGGAGCCGATCTCGATCTACGAGCCGATCTGCGCGAAGGGGGCGCTCACCGCGGATGGTGCGGCGGGAGTGGAGCGCTTCTCGGCCGCCATGGCGCTCTTCATGGCCGGCCGGTTCGCCCAGGCGGCAGAGGCCTTCAGGGCGCTGCCTGCAGGCGGCGATCCGGTGGTTGCGTACTACGCGGCAGTATGCGATAGGTTCGCCAAATCGCCGCCGGCCGGCGGGTTCGACGGGGTGATAGAGTTCCACGAGAAATAGGGGAGGCCCAATGAAGAGGAGAGCCATCATAATAGCGGCGCTGGCCGCGGTCGCGGCGCTGGCGGCGCTCGATGCGACCGCCGCGCCAAGGGGCGGAGGGGGAAAGAAGTCGCTCAAGATACAGGTGCGCGAGATACAGGTGAAGTCGGCCCCCAACTATCTGTCCTCCACCGTGGGCAGCCTGGGTTTCGGCGCCGTGATCGAAGTCACCGGCGAGGAGGGCAACTGGTACCGGATCGCGAGCCCCGCCGGCTTTGTCCCCAAGAACGCGACCGGCAAAAAGAGCGGGAGCGTGGAGTCGAGCGAGCGGTACGCGGCAAAGGGGGTCACCCACGACGAGACCGCGCTCGCGGGCAAGGGCTTCAACCCGCAGGTCGAGGGGCAGTACAAAAAGTCGAGCGCGTCGCTCGCCGCCGCATACCGGCAGGTGGACCGGGTCGATGCGATCCGCATATCGGACGGAGAGCTCAGCCAGTTCCTGGCGCAGGGGAAATTGAACAGATGATTCTCGGTGACTGGTGACTGGTGAATAGTGACTGGTGCGCAGAAACAGGTTTTTTTGACAGGAGGCGAGCGTGAAAAGAAAATCGGCAATGATAATGGCGGCTGCCCTGACAGCGGCGGCGCTGTTTTCTCTTGAGGCACGGGCCCAGGACTGGGGCAAGATCGGCGGCAGCGTGTTCGGGGGGCTCACCCAGCTCGCAGAGGCGTCCAAGGAGATCACCCCCTCCGAGGAGCACTACATAGGCCGCGCGGTCGCAGCGCTGATCTTCGAGAAGTACCCGCTCTACAACAACCCGGCCATGAACAACTACCTCAACAAGGTGGGGCTCGCGGTCGCGTTTCACTCCGACAGGCCGGTCACCTACGGCGGCTATCGCTTCGCGGTGCTCGACTCCGGCGAGATCAACGCATTCGCGTGCCCCGGAGGGATGATCCTCGTCACAAAGGGGCTCATGGAGCTTCTGCAGAACGAGGACGAGCTGGCGGGCGTGCTCGGCCACGAGATAAGGCACGTGGCCGACCGCGACGGCATAAAGGCGATCCAGAAATCCCGCTGGACAAAGTTCGCCTTCTACACGGCCGGCGAGGTGGGCAAGCACTACACCCCCTCCGAGGTCAGCCAGCTGGTGGGCGAGTTCCAAGGCGTGGTCTCAGACGTGGCCAAGAAGGTCATCGAGCAGGGCTACAGCAAGAAGGACGAGGAGGAAGCCGACGCCTACGGCATGCGCTACGCCATGAACGCGGGCTACAACCCCGCGGCCATGGCCGACTTCATAAGGACCGAGATCGCCAGGGGGATCGGCGGCTCGAACTCCGGCCCCTTCTCCTCGCACCCGACCCCGGAGCAGAGGCTCACGAGGGTCGAGGCCCGGCTCAGCTCGGAGGGCCTCTCCGGGACCACCGAGGCGGTCCGCACTCAGCGCTACAGGGGCGCCACCGCGGCCCTCAAATAGGGGTTGTCAAAAAGCCAGGTTTAACATAGGGATAGGGCTGGATTGACGTTCACGAACCGCCCTGATCTGCCAGGGCACGAAAGAAAGGACGGGCTGTATGGCAAAGGGAACTGTGAAGTGGTTCAACGATGCAAAGGGCTACGGCTTCATTTCACCCGACGACGGGAGCGACGACGTCTTCGTCCACTTCTCCGCCATATCGGGGGAGGGTTTCAAGACCCTCAAGGAGGGGGAGTCGGTCGAGTTCGAAGTGACCCAGGGTCCAAAGGGCCTGCAGGCCACGAACGTGAGGAAGAGCACCTGAGGACGGCCGAGCAAGCGACCAGACCCCGGCCCCTCAAGGCCGGGGTTTTCTTTTGCTCCTCATCTGATATATTGCTGCGAAGTCCTGGACAGGGGGGACCCTCATGAGGATCGGAGTCATCCTCGGGATAACTGCGCACGTCGCCTTCTTCGTGGGCATCGCGATGGTGGTGCCGCTGGGCGTGGCCCTCTACTACGGCGAGGGGGACGCCACGCCCATCGCGTGGTCCATGGCGGTCACCGTGGCGGTCTCCGGCCTCGCCTCGCTCGCCTTCAAGGCGCCGGAGGACGAGATCAGCCGCAGGGAAGGCATGCTCATCACAACGATGACGTGGATAGCCGTCTCCGCATTCGGCGCCCTTCCCCTGTTTCTCGCAAAGACCCTGGGGCCCATGAACGCGGAAAATTTCCTCAACTGCCTGTTCGAGTCGGTATCCGGATTCACGACCACCGGCTCATCGATCCTCGGCGCCTCGGTTCCCATCGAGAAAGTCCCCCACGGCCTCCTCTTCTGGCGAAGCTTCACACACTGGCTCGGCGGAATGGGGATCATCGTGCTCGCCGTCGCCATACTCCCGATGCTGGGCGTGGGAGGGATGCAGCTCTTCCGCGCCGAGGCCTCCGCGCACATGCACGAGAGACTGAGGCCCCGGATAAGGGAGTGCGCGATCGCGCTCTGGGCCGTCTACGCCATCATCACCGTTCTCGGCACGGTTCTATATCTGGCCGGCGGCATGCCGCTGTTCGACTCGCTCTGTCACACGTTCGCGGCACTCGCCAGCGGCGGATTCTCCACCAAGGACGCATCCATCGGCTACTACCGCAGCTTCTACATCGAAGCGGTCTCCATGTTCATCATATTCCTCGGCACCGTGAGCTTCTCGATCCATTATCTGGCGTGGTCCAAGAGCCTGAAATCGTACTGGCGCGACAGCCAGTTCCGCTACTACGTCGCGTTTTTGCTGATAGGCATCCTCTTCGTCTGCGTGGTCCTTTACTTCGGCGGCGGGTACGCCTCTCCCCTCCATGCGGTCCGCTACGGCACCTTCCAGGCGATGTCGATCATGAGCACCACCGGCTTCGCCATCGTCGACTCCAACCCTTGGCCCGCCGCAGCGAGGATCGCGCTGATATTCTTCATGTTCACCGGGGGATGCATAGGCTCCACGGCGGGCGCGATCAAGGTGGCGAGGGTCGTGCTCCTCTTCAAGTTTGCATATCGCGAGATCGTGCGGCTCATACACCCCAAGGTGTTCGCAGCCGTTAAGCTCGGCGGAAAGGTCGTGCACCGAAACGTGCTGGAGAGCATAGCCGCATTCTTCGGCTTCTACATGCTGCTCTACGTCGTCTTCGTAATCGCCGTCGCCTCGCTGGGGCTGACGCTGGAGGAGGCGGCAAGCGGCGTGGCGGCGACAATGGGGGGAGTCGGCCCCGGCTTCGGTCAGTTGGGCACCATGGGCAATTACTTCAACGTTCCGATCGGGGCCAAAGCGATCTTCATAGCGTGCATGCTGCTGGGCAGGCTCGAGATATTCACGATCCTCGTGATACTTTCCCCTGCCTTCTGGAAAAAGTAGGAGGAAACCGTGAGCGTACTCATAATAGGCGGCGGCGAGATCGGCCGCTTCATAGCGGAGAAGCTGATCGAGCACGAACGCGAGGTGATAATAATCGAGAAGGACGAGCGCGTGGTCGACGAACTCGAGGAGAGCATCGACGCCAAGATCATCGTGGGCAACGGCGCATCACCCAGGCTCCTCGCCGAGGCGGGCGTCGCCGGCGCGGAGATGGTGCTCGCGGTCACCAACAGCGACGAGGTGAACCTGCTGGCTGTGGCGCTCGCCGGCATCCAGGCCCCGCAGGCCAGGCGCATCGCTCGAATCCGGAATCCCGAGTTCGAGCTGGAGGAGGGCCTTCTCCAGGGCAAGTTCAACGTGAACCTGCTCATCAACCCGGACAGGGAGGCTGCCCACGCGATCCTCAAGATCCTCGACCTCCCCGGCTCCGTGGAGATCATGGATTTCTTCGACGCAAGGATCAAGCTGGTCGGCGCCATGGCCCGCAGGCAGAGTGAGCTCATCAACCGCCCCCTGCGCGAGATCAAGCAATTCGGGGAGGGCGGGCCCTGCGTGATCGCGGCGATCGTGCGCAACAACCAGGTCCTCATCCCCATGGGCGACAGCCGCATCATGCCGGGCGACACGGTCTATTTCGCGGCCGAGTCCGACAGGGTCGAGGAGTCAATGGAGCTGCTCGGCCACAAGGGTGAACGCACGGGATCCATCATGATCTACGGCGGAGGATTCATAGGCATGTACCTGGCCGCATCCCTGGAAAAACAGGGGGTCGCGGTCAAGATTGTGGAGCCGGACCCGCGGCTCTGCTCCGCGCTCTCGCGCAAGCTCAACAAGTCGATGATCCTCAACACCAGCGCCACGGACCAGGACTTCCTCGAGGAGGAGAACATAGAGGACATGGACGCCTTCGCCGCCGTGACCAAGGACGACGAGGACAACATACTGTCGGCGCTGCTGGCAAAGAAGAAGGGCTGCGGCATATCGATCGCGCTGTCGCACAACCGAGGGTACCAGAGGCTCATCGGCGCGCTCGGCATAGACGTGGCGGTGAACCCGAGGCAGCTCGCCGGAAACACGATCCTGCACTTCATAAGGAAGGGCAAGGTCCTGCACGCCTCGTCCCTCATGGACGAGGCGGAGTTCATCGAGGCGGAGGCGATGCCCACCTCCGGCATCGTCAACAGGCCGATCAAGGAGCTCAAGCTCCCCAAGGGCGTGGTGATACTGTCCGTGCAGAGGGGCGGGGCGATGATGGTGCCGCACGGCGAGACGGTGATAGAGCCGAAAGACCGGGTCCTTTTGATCGCGCGCACCGACGCGATCGCGAAGATCGAGAAGCTCCTGATGGTCGGGATGGACTACTTCTAGATTTTTTTTGTGCGGCCGTATTGCCTTATGAACAACCCCTGCTTCGACTGCGTGCTCTGGGCGGTGGTCCTGAACTCGTCGCTTATCTGGTACTCGTCCGCGCAGCGCAGGCACAGCCACTCCTTGCCCTCGATGAGCCTGTTCCTGTGCACGTAGCGCTCCACGTCGGGCGCGCTCTTCTCGCACGCCTCGCACACGATGCGGATCTGGTCCTCGCGCACCCGGCCGCCCTTCCTGAGGTGCCTGGCCTTCACCTTCTCGCGCTCGATGTCCTTGAGCTTCTCCCTGGTGACGATGCCCGCGTTCAAAAGCGCCTGTTTCAACTGCTGCCCCATCATAACCTCTTCATCTGTGGTCTGTGGTCTGTGGTCTGTGATTTTGACGCCAGTCACTAGTCACTGGTCACTAGTCACGGTCTTTAGCGCACTCCCCCCTCCTCGATCAAGAGCCTTGGGGGGGCTGACGATATCCTCGCCTTGACGCCGATCGGGATCGTGATGTTCTCTATCCCGTGGCCCAGGGGCAGCCCCTGCAGCACCGGGTACTGCGCCCCGCTGAAGAACCTCCTCAGGTACCGAAGCAGGGCCCTGCGGTCGCCCCCCATGCAACCCACCATCTCGGAGAAGACCACGCCCCTTATGCGTTCGAGCTTTCCGGCGAGCTTGAGGTGATTCAGGTTGCCGTCTATCTCTATGTGCCCCTCGTCCACCTCCTCGATGAAGAGGATCCTGTCCCTGGTGTCTATCTCGAAGCCGGTGCCCAGGGTCATGAGCATCCTGGAGAGGTTGCCGCCGATGATGCGGCCCCTGGCCTCGCCCGGCACTATCACCTCGAGGTCGCGGCCGTAGATGTCGCCCGGCCTCCCGTCGCTCGTGATCGCCTCCTGGAGCGCGATCTCGGTGGTCGGCGGCATCCCCTTGTAGAGCTCCTGCGCCACGGTCGGGCCGTGGAACGTGACCCACCCGTAGCGCATGTGGAAGTACAAAAGGAGGAGGGTGATGTCGGAGAAACCCACGAATATCTTGGGGTGACGGGAGAGGTCCACCTCCTCCAGAAACGGCAGGATGGCGATGGATCCGTAGCCCGCCTCGGCGCAGAAGATCGCGCTGATGGAGGGATCGCTGAACATCTGCACGATCTGCTCCGCCTTCTCGCGGTAGCGGCGCGTCCGCTCCCTGTCCGAGGGCCTGCGCGCGTGCTCGAGCACCTTCTCGGGCACGATCGGGTCGAAGCCCCACCACCTGAGCTTGTCGATGCCTAGCGTGAGGCCTCTCTTCATGAACGAGGAGGCGGGCGCGACTATCCCTATCCTGTCGCCCGGAACGAGTTTGAACGGTTTTATAGGCCGCATCATCGACGCTCGCGAGTCTCCGTGGAATCGGCGCGGAGTATACAGTCTGTGGAGCGACGCGGCAAGTCAAAGGGCGGGCTACCTGCTGTATCGGGTGTAGCCGAAGAGATAGGGATTCATGGTGTGGGGAGTGTTGAACCCGAACATGCCGTACATGTAGGCATTGGCGAATCTGAAATAGGGGCTGTAGTAGCCCACGAACGGATACGGCCCCACCGACGCGGCGGGCATCACCTGGGGCGGCACGCCGCTGCCGCGGGCCATCGCGGACATGAGCGCCTTGTGGCTCTGGTCATAGCGGCCCGAGGAGTAGACCGATGCGGTGCCGATCGTGCCTTTGAGCGGGACCATGCAGTTTCTGAACTCCTCGAGGCTGTTGCCGCGCGTGGGGCAGGACCCCGCGAACGCGGCCGTTGCCGCAAGCAGCGCGAAAGCCAATGCGATGGATGCCGATATGACCCTCATAATCCCTCTGCCGCCTCATGATAGTTATCGGCAGCGGCCGCCGCAAGTTGCTAAGTAATTAATCATGCAAAACAAACAGTTAGGTTGGTTGACATCCGCGCCCGATAAAATCATAACTCCATGCATGCGCATCTTTGGAAGGACCGCACTGCCGCTAATTGTTTTGACCCTCGCCCTCTTCAGCGGGGCCCTTGCAGAAACCAAGGGTGAGATCTTTCGGGCGGTCCTCGACGACGAGATCATAAACCCGCCCACAGCGGAGTACATCACCGCCGCGATAGACGAGGCGGAGGCAAGGGGCGCTGCCTGCCTCATAATCGAGATCGACACGCCGGGCGGGCTGCTCGCATCCACGAGGACCATCGTGAAGAGGATCATGAACTCCAGCGTCCCGATCGTGGCCTACGTGTCGCCGAGGGGCGCGCGCGCCGGCTCGGCCGGGGTCTTCATCACGCTCTCGGCCGACGTGGCCGCGATGGCGCCCTCCACGAACATCGGCGCAGCCCACCCTGTGCAGATCGGCGAAAAACCGAAGCCCAGGGAGGGGCTCTCGAGGCTGATCGACAGGCTCATCGGCCCCGATGAGAAGGGGGACGAGCCGAAGGCGGAGCCGATGGAGGACAAGATCCTGCAGGACACCACCGCCTGGGCCGAGGCCCTGGCGAGGGAGAGGGGCAGGAACGCGCAGTGGGCGGTGAAGGCCGTCACCGAGAGCGCGTCGATCACCGCGGAAAAGGCGCTGAGCCTCGGGGTCATCGACCTCGTCGCGGAAAACTCCGAGGAGCTCCTCAGAAAGATCGACGGCCGCACGGTCGAGATCGCGGGCGAGAGCCTGAGGCTTGCGACCGCGGGCAGGCAGATCGTGGACATCCCCAAGGACCTGAGGCAGAGGCTGCTCGCCGCCCTGGCCCACCCCAACGTGGCCTACGTTCTGCTCATGCTCGGGTTCTACGGCCTGCTCTTCGAGTTCACCACGCCGGGAGTCGGGTTCCCGGGCATCGCAGGCGCCATCTGCCTCGTGCTCTCGTTCTTCGGGCTGCAGGTCCTCCCCACCAGCTACGCCGGGCTCGCGCTGATCGCGATCGGCGTCGCCATGTTCATCGCCGAAGTGAAGGTGACGAGCTACGGCATGCTCACGCTCGGGGGCCTGGTGTCGCTGCTCGCCGGCTCCCTCATGCTCTTCAAGTCGCCTCACGACTTCATGAGGGTCTCGGTGCCCCTGGCCGCGGCGTTCGGCCTCTCCACGCTCGCGGTCGTCGCCTTCCTCGGGTGGCTGGTGGCCCGGTCCCGCAGGCCCCGAGCCTCGACCGGCACCGAGGGCATGGCGGGCGCTACCGGGCAGGTGCGCTCCTGGAGCGGGGGCAGAGGCAAGGTCTTCGTCCACGGCGAGATATGGGAGGCCACGGGGCCGATAAGACTTGCACCGGGCGACTCCGTGCTGGTAGTTAGGGCCGACGGCATGGCGCTCGAAGTCAAGGCGTCCGAAAAACCGACAACAAAGGAGGAGCGATGACCGTATCCCCGATGGGCATTTTCATAGCGTTCATAGCGCTGTACCTGCTCTCCTGCGTGAAGATCCTCAAGGAGTACGAGCGGGGCGTGATCTTCCGGCTCGGGAGGCTCCTGCCGAAACCCAAGGGGCCGGGGATCATCTTCGTGTTCAAGCCGATCGACAAGATGGTGAGGGTGGGGCTGCGCACAGTGACGCTCGACGTCCCGCCTCAGGACATCATCACCAGGGACAACGTCTCCGTGCAGGTCAACGCGGTGGTCTACTTCCGCGTGATGGACGCCAACAAGGCGATCGTGGAGGTCGAGAACTACGCCTTCGCGACCAGCCAGATGGCCCAGACCACGCTCCGCAGCGTAATCGGCCAGCGCGAGCTCGACGCACTGCTCTCCGAGCGCGAGCAGATAAACGACAACATACAGGAGATCCTGGACAAGCAGACCGACCCGTGGGGCATCAAGGTCTCCAACGTGGAGGTCAAGCACGTGGATTTGACCGAGGAGCTCAAGAGGGCCATGGCCCGCCAGGCCGAGGCGGAGCGCGAGCGCAGGGCCAAGATAATCAACGCCGAGGGGGAGCAGCAGGCGGCGGAGAAGCTCGTGCAGGCGGCGGCCATGATGAAGGATCACCCCATGGCGCTGCAGATGCGCTACCTTCAGACACTGGTCGACATAGCCAGCGGGAACAACTCGACCACGGTCTTCCCGATACCGATAGACATGGTGAAGATGTTCATGGACAGCCGCAAGGGCTGAGCGGGGTCACTCCTCTTCCGTCTGCTCGTCCGCCGCGGTCTCGCCCTGGGGCCGATCGGGGAACCACTTCCCTATGACGTCGACTATCTGGTAAGCCTGCTTGGCGTTGGAGATGTTGAACTTGCTCTGCGGCCTGAACTCGCCCCCCCTCTTCTGGAAACGCTGGATCCTGATCTTCGGGGGCCCGAACTCGCCGCTCTTGTTGTCGAGGTCCTGGTACATGAACATGATGGTCGTCCACGACCCGCGGGAGAGGACCTCCTTCTTGAGCTCGCGGACCTTCTGCTTGCCGTCGGCCTCGTCGGTCCAGTTTATGGTGATCTCGTCTATCGTGCCTGCCATCTGAGCGTCCTTTCCTTGAGGCCCTTACCAGGGCGTGTTGACCTTGCCCATCTCGAGCATCCTGCACTCCCCGGTCTTGGGGTTGCAGCAGAGCTGCCCTGCCCTGGGGACGTAGCACTCGTTCTCGTTCGTGGCCGAGACCCCGCACTCGCAGAACCTGCCGCCCTTGGTGTATCCCTTCCTCCCGGGCTTGAGGTCGCTCCATTCGTGCTTGTCCCTGCTGTTCTCCGCCCTCTCCTTCTCGGAGGGCGGCTTGACCGCCCAGGCGGACGCGGCGAACGCAAGCGCAACCCCCGCTGCAAGGGCCGCAGAAATAAAACGGTTCGATGCTTTCATGGGTCACCCCCTTTGGTCATTGATCTTTGTAATGCCCCAAAGCGGCGCGGTCAAGGAAATGGATGTCATCGCTCCCGGATCGTTCGAGGCGTCGCCCCCCTGCAGTAAGATATTGTTTTTTAAGAATATAGACTATAGGATTGCCCGGTCGATCAAAGGCGGCAGCAAAAAGGGGGCGCGCGCAGACCATGAGAGTCAGGACCAAAATGCACCTGATAAACGGGGCTGCCCTCCTCGCGGGCTCGCTGATCGTCATAGCGTTCGCAAGGTTCATCATCCTGGAGAGGTTCGTGGCGATCGAGCGGGAGATGACATTGGAGAACGCGGAAAATGCGGTGGAGATCATCGAAAACGAGATAGAGGATATCGATTCCATAGCGGCCGACTGGGCGCACGCGAAGGACACCTACGACTACGTAGCCTCCCCCGGCCAACGGTACGTCGAGCGGCACCTCGACCCCGAAACGCTCGGGGCGATGGGGATCGACGTGCTGAGCATATTCGACGGCGCCGGCGAGCAGCTCATATCGATAGCCACCGACGCCGCCGAGGGCAGGCACGCCCCCGTGCCGAAAGGCTGGCTCGAGGCGCTCGAGTCGGCGCCGATCCTCTTCGAGCCCCCGGAGGGGGGCGCAGGGGTCAAGGGGATATTGATCCTGTCCGAGTTCCCGGTGATGGTATCGGCGCACCGGATACTCGCCAGGGGGCTGGGCGGCCGGGGACACGGCACCCTCATAATGGGCAGGAAGATGGACCGCCGGAAGATAGCCTCCTGCGAGGGGCTAATACCGGGGCCTCTCTCCGTCCACATTGCCGATCTGGTTGATCTGCCGCCCGACGTGTCGGTAGCGGCGGGGCGTCTGTCGCCGGAAGACAAAATACACATCGCAGCGCTCGACAGCGAGAGGATCGCCGGCTACGGGCTGATCAGGGACATAACGGGAAAGAGGGGCGTCATAATCAGGACCGAGCTCCCGAGGCAGATATACCTCGCCGCCAGCTACGCCATGAGGTATTTCATAGTCGCCGTGCTCCTCGTCGGACTCGCCCTCTGGCTGGGATCCGCTATGATCACCGAGAGCGCGATACTCAGGAGGCTGCTCAGGCTCGAGGGCGATGTGAACAAAATAGCTGCGGAGCGCAAGGGGACCTCGAGGGTGAAAGTCTCCGGCTTCGACGAGATCGCTAGCCTCAGCGGATCCATCAACAGGATGCTGGTCTCGCTGGAGCTCTCCAGAAAGGAGCTCGAGCTGTCCAACATCCAGCTGGACAGGGCCAACAGCGCAAAGACCGAGCTCACCACCATCGTGTCCCACGAGCTTCGCACCCCGCTCGGGACGATCAAGCAGGCGATCGAGATCATCCGGGACGGCGTCGACGGACCGACCTCCGACAGGCAGAGGGAACGCCTGACGCTCGCCCTGAGGAACGTCGAGAGGCTCGTGAGGCTCACCAACGAGCTCCTCGACCTGACCACGCTTGAGACCGGACGCATGGAGATGCATTTCGAGATGGCCGACCTCAACGAGATGCTCGGCGACGTGTTCCATCTCATGAAGCCCGCCGCGGAAGAAAAGGGTGTGTCCCTGACGCTCAACCTCCCGCCGGAGGGGAAGAAGATCCTCTGCGACGCGGACAGGATCAGGCAGACGATCATCAACCTGATCAGCAACGCCACCAAGTTCACCGACAGCGGCGGCAGCATCACCTTGAGCGGACGGCCTCTCCCGGACGGCGTGCGGATCGACGTGGAGGACACGGGCAAGGGACTCAGGGAAGAGGACCTCCCCGGGATCTTCGAGCCATACCGCCGGATCAGGGAGGGAAAGTCCGGCGGGAGCGAGGGGTCGGGGCTCGGTCTCCCCATCTGCAGGCTCCTGGTCGAGAGGCACGGCGGAACGATAGAGGTGAAGAGCAGGTTCGGGGAGGGCACGGCATTCAGCGTGGTGCTGCCCGATCGCCCCCCTGACGCCGCATGACGCGAGGAGGATCGCAATGCCGATAAAGAGAGCGGGGGTGCTCACCGGAGGCGGCGACTGCCCGGGGCTGAACGCCGCGGTGCGCGCCATCACGAGGAAGGGGATCCTGGACTATTCGTGGGAGGTGATCGGCATCCAGGACGGCTACGAGGGGCTGATCGAAGGCCAGGCGAGGCCGCTCACGTCCGACGACGTGGCCAACATACTCCCGCGCGGCGGCACCATCCTCGGCACATCGAACAAGGCGAGTCCCTTCGACCTCAGGGACGGCAAAGAGGTCGAGACGGAGCGCACGAAGAAGGCGCTGGCCAACATCGACAGATGGGGGCTGGACGCGCTCTTCTGCATAGGCGGAGACGGCACGCTCACCATAGCGGCGAAGCTGGCGGAGCTGTGGCCCAACGTGATCGGTCTGCCCAAGACCATAGACAACGACCTCCGGTGCACCGACCAGACCTTCGGCTTCGACACGGCGTGCGCATTCGTCACGGACGCGCTGGACCGCCTCCACACGACGGCCGACGCCCATCACAGGGTGATGGTCGTCGAGGTCATGGGCCGCTACGCGGGATGGATCGCCCTCGAGGGAGGGCTCGCGGGCGGAGGCGACGTCATACTGATCCCAGAGATGCCGTTCTCCAGGCAGAAGGTCATATCGGCCATCGAGGAGCGCTCGGCCAGGGGCAAGCGCTCCAGCATCGTGGTGGTCTCCGAGGGGGCGCACGCGGCGGGCGAAAAACACGTCGTCGATTCCGTTGTCAGCGACAGCCCGGACCCGATCCGCCTCGGCGGAATAGGCAAACACGTGGCGACTTTTATCGAGGAAGGAACCGGCCACGAGTCCAGGGTCGCGGTGCTCGGGCACATGCAGCGCGGCGGCTCCCCATCGTTCTACGATCGCGTTCTCGCCACCGGCTGCGGGACCAGGGCCGCAGAGCTCGCGGCGGAGGGGATGTTCGGCAACATGGTCGCGCTCAGGGGCAAGGACCTGGTCCCGGTCCCCCTCGGCGAGGCGACATGCAGCCTCAAGCTCGTAACGCCCGACCACCGGCTCGTCACGACCGCGAAGGCCGTGGGGGCATCGTTCGGAATCTGACGCGGCGCCCTCGATCGGCCGAAGCGACAGGCTCGATTCCCGATCGCATAAAAACGCAATCCCATGAATAGATATGCCGCCTGCGGCCGCTTGCCTTTTGCACGTCGGCCTGATACGCAGCGGGGACTCTTCACACCCGCAAGGAGGCTTCATGACGAAGAAGAGGGTCCTCATCATGGGCGCAGCCGGCCGAGACTTCCACAACTTCAACACCTACTTCCGCGGCAACCCGGACTACGAGGTCGTGGCCTTCACCGCGACCCAGATACCCAACATCGAGGGCAGGCGATACCCCCGCGAGCTCGCCGGGCCGGACTACCCGAGGGGCATCCCCATCCATCCCGAGGAGGAGCTCACAAACATCATAATGAAGCAGAGCGTCGACCTCGTCGTGTTCTCCTACAGCGACGTTTCGCACGAGTACGTCATGCAGAAGGGCTCGCAGGTGCTCGCGGCGGGCGCCAACTACATGCTGCTCGCTCCCAACTTCACGCAGATAAAGGCCAAGGTGCCTGTGATCTCCGTGTGCGCGATCCGCACCGGGTGCGGCAAGAGCCAGACCTCCCGCAAGCTCGTTGAGCTCCTCAAGGCCCGCGGAAAGCGCGTGGTCGCGATACGCCATCCGATGCCGTACGGCGACCTCGCCGAGCAGGCGGTGCAGCGCTTCGCCTCGTACGAGGACATGGACCGGCACAGCTGCACCATCGAGGAGCGCGAGGAGTACGAGCCGTACGTCGACAAGGGGCTGGTGGTATACGCCGGCGTCGACTACGAGGCGATCGTCCGGCAGGCCGAGAAGGAAGCGGACGTCATCATCTGGGACGGCGGCAACAACGACATGCCGTTCGTCGTCCCGGACCTCGAGATAACGGTCCTCGACCCGCTGCGCCCGGGGCACGAGCGCAGCTACTACCCGGGCGAGACCAACTTCCTCACCGCGGACGTGCTGGTCATCAACAAGTACGAGCAGGCCAGCGCCGAGCAGCTCAACACGGTGATGCAGAACGTGCGGCACTGCAACCCCGGCGCGAAGATCATCAAGGGCGCATCGCGCATCTCGGTCGACGACCCGGCCGGCGTGAAGGGCAAGACCGTCCTCGTGATCGAGGACGGTCCGACGCTGACCCACGGCGGCATGAGCTACGGCGCCGGCATGGTGGCTGCCGACGAGTTCGAGGCCGCCGAGATAGTGGACCCCAGGCCCTACGCCGTGGGCTCGATACAGGAAGCCTACGGAAAGTTCCCCAACCTGGGCAAGCTCATCCCCGCGCTCGGCTACTACGAGGACCAGCTCGCGGACCTCGAGGCCTCCATCAGGGCCACGCCGTGCGACCTGGTCCTCATCGGCAGCCCCATCGACATAAGGCGCGTGATAGATGTGGACAAGCCGTCGATGCGCGTGCGCTACGACCTGGAGGAGATCGGCGAGCCGACCCTCGACACCGTGCTGGACGAGTTTTTGAAGAGGTGACAGGGGACGCGTCCGTCGCGCGGACCCGGACGATGCGGCATAAACCCTATTCGGACTTCGACCTTTTGAGGACGCCGAGCTCCTTCTCGGCGCTGTCGAGGTCGCGCCTGGCGGCGTCGATCTTCTCCTCGAGCGCCTTCATCCTCTCCTTTTCCGTTAAGGCCGCGGGCGGCCTTTTTCCATCCGCGAGCGCAGGCGCAGCGGCGGGTGGGATGAGCCCCTCCGCGTATGCCTCGGCAGCCTTCAGAGTCCCGAAAGGCTTCACCCACTCGCCGATCACCCTGAGGACCTCCCCGGCGTCGTCGCGGTCGAGGACCTCCTTCGGGAAATCGAATCCGAGCATGACCGTGACGCGCGAGTGGTGCTTCTCCTTCGCCCGGTTCTCCGGCACGTAGACATCCGAGGAGAGGAGCTTGAGGTATATGGTTCGGTTGAACTCCTTGACCCCGGCAACGGCCATCACGTCGCCCCTCTTGAGATAGGTGTAGCTCCCCCCGCGGCGGGTGGAAATCCCATCCCCGTCTCCCACGCGGACCACCGCGCCCCTGTAGTCGTAGTCGGACCAGCTGATGTAGAAGCGGGCGCGCTCGGCCGGTATCCCGCCCTTCTCCACGACAGCGAAGCCGCGCATCTTCGCAGGATCGGGCTGCTCGTACGCGGTGTGCAGCGCCCTGTGGTCCTGAGCCGGCGGGTAGGCCTCGAGGACCGCCGCGAGGACCTTCGGCGGCACGCCCGCGCTCGCCACGATCGGCACGACGAGAAACGCGGCGAGCAGCATGAGAGAAAGGGCCCTTTTCATGACATACCCCCCTAGTTGCGCTGGAACATGAGCGGCGCGCCGGTGAACCCGCGGGCCTCGAAAGGGAAACGGACCGACACCTGCGCGCCCGAGGCCCCCCTGCCGAACGCCTCGACGGCGCGCGCGAGCTCCCGCCTCTCTCGCGCGTGATCCTCGATCGAGACGCGGGCCACCACAGCCTCCCAGGCCTGCCTGAGGCTCGCGGCCCCTGCCCCGGGGCCGTCCGGGTGGCCGAAGACGCCCCTGCCCGGGACGAACCCGAAGTCGGCCGTCCTCAGTTTCTGGTACATCGCTGGCAAGGTGCCGGCCCAGTCGCTCCCGCCCGGAACCGGCAGCGCCGCCGCCATAGAGCCGAGCATTGCGCTCGCCGCATCGGCGTTGGCGATCACCTCCTCGTCCGGCGTCATCATCCTGGCCCCGAAGCCGGGCATGATGATCGCGTCGCAGCCGGCGATCCTCTGGAGCTTCGTCATGAGCGCCGTGGAGACGCCGAAGTGGGGATGACGAGACATCGGGGCTATGCAGTCGAAGTGCGCGACTATCGGGAGCTCCGTGCGCGATGCGAGCGAGCGCACGGCGGAGAGCCCGATCGCCATCACGTTGAGCATGAGGGCGTTCGCGCCGTTCCTCCCGGCGATCTCGGCGAGTGCGAACATCCGGTCGTACTCGTCGGTGACGTTGGCCAGAAAGATCTTGCGCTCGCCGGTCTCCTGCTCCGCCTCGCGCCTCGCTGCGCCCGCGAGCCTCGTGCGCTCCTCGAACGGCGAGTAGCCGGGGTCGGCCAGCATCTCGTCGTCCTTGGCCACGTCCAGTCCGCCGAGCCAGGCCTGCTTGGCGATCGAGGCGAAGCTCGCAGGGTCGAGCCCCACGTTGGGCTTCACCACTCCGAAGAAGACGGGCCTCCCCTCCACGCCGAGGATCTGCCTGATGCCGCGGGTCCCGTGCCTCGGGCCCCTGAAATTCGCGAGGAAGGAATCGGGGAACTCGATGTCGAGGAGCTTGATCGAGCTCACCCCGGGGGTGAAGAAGGCGCCCTCGCCCATCGCGGCGGTGAGGAGATTGGGCAGCCTGGGGCCGAAGTTACCGTGCGGGTGCGCGATGCGGACCCTCGCGCGCGAGAAGCGCCCCCCCTCGGGATGCCTCGCGCCGAACGCGGAGAGCTCCGACTCCTCGACCGGCTCCACCGAGACCACGCGCGCCGCATGGCGCGGCCTGTAGTCCTCGTCCTCGCCCGGCCTCTTCCACTGAGCCGTGGACTGCTCGCGCGCGAGCTCAGCCGCGACCTCGCGCGGGGAGCCTGCGCACTCCATCATGTACGAGAACGTGAGATAGGAGTCGCGGTCGAGCGAACCCTCGTCGGCGTAGAAACCCTGTCTCTCCTGTTGGTTCATAATATCCCCGGGTCCCGTAAATCGTCCAACTATTCACCATTCACTGTTTACCGTTCACTCACCCATGACTTTCACTATCACCCTGCGCTCCGTGCGCGGGCCGTCGAGCTCCACCAGGAAGACCGACTGCCAGCCGCCCAGCGCGAGGCTCCCCCCGGAGACCGGGATGGTCTCGGAGGAGTTGAGAAACATCGACATCAGATGCCCCCTCGCGTTGGGCCTCCCGTCAACGGTCCCCTCGTCGTGTCGCCAGCCGCGCGCCGGCACCGCCCCTTTCAGCACATCGAGCATGTCCTGCTGGAGCCTGTCGCAGCGCTCGTTGACCTTCACGGCGGTCGTTGTGTGCCTCGTGAAGACGGTCAGCGCGCCGTCGGTCACCCCGCTCGCGGAAAACGCCCTCTTCACCTCGTCGGTGATGTCTATGAACTCCATCGGCTCCCGCGTGGAGATCCTCAACTCGGTCGTGTGCTGTTTCATCTCTTTCGCTCCACTATGTAGCGCGCGATCTGCCTGAGCGGCTCGGCCGCCTCGCCGAAGATCGCGACCGCCGAGACCGCCTGGTCGACGAGCGCCCTGGCCTGCCCGCGCGCCGCCTCGATCCCGATGGCGGCCGGATAGGTGGACTTTCCCTTGGCCTGGTCCGAGCCCACGTCCTTTCCGATCTCGGACTGGTCCCCCTCCACGTCGAGGATGTCGTCCGCGATCTGGAACGCGAGCCCCACGCACTCGCCGTAGCGGCCGAGCGCATCGAGCTGCTCACGCGTGCCGCCCGAGAGGCGCGCCCCTGTGACCGCCGAGACCCTGATGAGAGCGCCGGTCTTGTAGCGGTGCAGCCTCGCGAGATCGGCCTCGCAAAGCGCCGCCCCCGTCGACTCGATGTCGATCGCCTGGCCGCCGGTCATGCCGCGGCCTCCCGTCGCGGAGGCGATGTCGTGTATGGCCTCGACGAGCACCCGCGGGTCCACGCCCCCCTTGAGCTCCGAGAGGACCGAGAACGCCTCGGCGATGAGCCCGTCGCCCGCGAGGATCGCAACCGCCTCGCCGAACACCTTGTGGCTCGTGGGCTTGCCGCGCCGCATGGAGTCGTCGTCCATGGCCGGCAGGTCGTCGTGGATGAGGGAGAACGTGTGTATCATCTCGAGCGCAACCGCCGCGGGCATCACGCGGTCCGCGCTGCCGCCCGCCGCCTCTGCGCCTGCGAAGCAGAGTATGGGCCTAATCCTCTTCCCGCCCGCCTCGAGGCTGTAGCGCATCGCGCGGCGCAGCGTCTCGGGGATCGATTCGTCCTGGATCGAGCGTGTGAGCGCCGCCTCGAGCCAGCCCGCCCGTTCCCTCAGATAGAAGTTGAGATCCATAATTTTTACCGGTTGCCCAACGGGGTCCGTAAGTCGCAGATCGATTCACGATTCACGACTCACGAAACCCGTGAGTCATTTGACATCCAACGGTGCCGCCTTGATATCGCCCTGCGAATTCCTGATGAGCTGCTCGATCTTGCCCTTGGCCTCGGCGAGGCCGGCCTCGCACTCGCGCGCGAGCTTTATCCCCTTCTCGAACGCGGCCAGCGACTCGTCGAGGGTGAGCTCCCCCCCTTCGAGCCTCTTCACCACGCCCTCGAGATCCCCCATCGCCTGCTCGAAGCTGCGTCTCTCGACCATCGGAACCCCCGAAATTATGCGACACTTATAACGAAAAAACCCTTTCAGTCAATGAATTAGGCTTCTTATTAGGATTGCCCGATCGGGTCAAGTGAACGATCGCCTTTATTTCGGCTTGTAATTCGACGGGTTGCAAACCGGGGGACACCTTTTTCTTTGCTAGACAGACGCGCTGTTGATATGAAGGCAAAAAATGGAGCGTTTCCTTATGAAATATTTGAAGAAATATTTGTTTCCCCTCCTCGCAGCGGCCCTTGTCCTGAGCATATATTGCGGCGCCGCCCACGCAAGGACCCTGGGGGAGATAGAGGCCGAGGCGGCGGCCCTCGAGGCGGAGGCCGAGGGGGCGAGCATTCAGCGCAGGTTCGAGATACTGGGGAGGCTTCAGGAACTCGCGGAGGAAGCGCTGCAGGCCGGCCTGGATGATCTGGGACAGACACCGGTCGCCGACATCAGGCCCGCCGATACCCCCGAGGAGGAGATAAAGCGCCGCCGCGAGATCATCAACGCCCAGTTCAACTCGTTCAAGGGGCAGATGCCCAGGACCGGCGACAACGCTACGATTGAGATGCCCGAGGCGTTCCCGCTCACCGGCCTCATAGTCGTGAGCGGCGGCTTCAGGTCCTCCCCATACAGGGGCTGGGTGTGGACCGACCATTCGTACCAGGTGGTCGAGGAGTTCGTGGGGAACCTGATCGTGAAGCGCGAGTACAGCCTCAAGCAGGGGAAGTTCACCGGCAAGAAGAACTACTCGTTCGACACCATCTCGACCGATATAGACACGAAATACGTCGGCGGCCGCAAGTGCCTCAAGGCCAGCTCCGGCATCCCCGGCCACTGCACCCACTGGGAGACCATCGCAAGGTCCGAGGTGAGCGACGACAACAGGTACGGCCGCCTGCACAGCTGGGTCATCCTGGGCAGCTCCGAGGGCGACAGGATGAGGATAGAGGCGGAGTCGCCCAGCGTCATGTTCACCTCCGCCAACCGCAAGGCCATCGAGGCGCTCGGCTGCTACGGCGCCGAGTGGGATATGAAGAAGAAGGAGTTCGAGGCGCTCCTCGACCGCGACCAGATAAAGATCACGAAGCAGGTGGGGAGCACTTCGCAGTCGACCCCCGGCTGCAAGCCCGGCTCCAGCATCGCGCTGTACCTGCAGATAAAGACCCCCGAGTGTCACATACAGTACACCACCGACCCCACCGTGATCTACGGCTGCGGCAGCCCGCTCGTCCCGCCCGTGGGGCTCAAGGCCTACCTCACGAAGGGCTGGGCGCAGGGCTACAAATGGTCGATCACGCGGGGCGGGGACAAGATCGGCTTCACGGCCGGAGGCCCCAACCCCGCGACGAGGCAGGTCGAGATCAAGGCCAAGGCGCCGAGCGCGATCCAGGGCGATGTGAATCTGGAGGTGGAGATCAAGAGGACCGACGGCACCAGGTGCGTGGCGACGCTCGACTTGACCGCGAAGAGGCCCACGGCGCTCCGCAGGCTGCCCGATCCCGAGGCGAGCACGTTCGGCGTGACGCCGTACATCGATTTTGCAGCTGAGTGCGCAAAGCCGACGGGCTGCCTCAAGTCCCCGATCCCGATCCCCGGCAACCCGGACATCGTGGAGGGCTACGCGCGCATCTCGGCGAACCAGGTGCTGGACCAGTTCTACGGGCCGATCCTGCGCGATCCGATGATGTGGCTCGAGAAGCGCTCCATGACGGTGACCGAGGGGGGGACCACGAAAACCATAAACATCGAGACCATCGACGAGAACGAGTCCGGGACCCAGATACCGATCGTGCCGGGGCAGGCGACGCCCACCATGACCATGCACTCCAACCACGGGCTCACCGAGGGCGGGGGGCTTCTGCTCGACACCCTCGCGCTCATGTACCCCTCGGGAACGAGCATGCACCCTCAGACCGACTTCAAGGTGAACCAGGAGATAAAGATATTCGACTGCCCGGTGGCCAGATGCGTGCAGCACTTCAAGAAGACCGACGCCACCCACACATGCCAGGAGCCGTGAGGGACCGGATAAGGGGTCATGAGCACAAGGCCCGGCTCACTCGTACACGGTGATGCTCATGCCGGGGCCTGTGAGGATGCGGCCCTTTTTGCCCCGCTCGATGGCAGGCCGTATCTCGGCAGGCGGTTCGGAGTCGTCGTCCCCGTAGGGGTCGTCCGGGATGGGCGTCCGCTCCGGCCCGATGGCCGGCTCGGCTGCCGGGGGACCCCCGCGGGGCTTGAGCGGAAAGATGGCAACTCGCTCTTTTCCATCCTCCGAGAGCATCGTGACCCTGAGTGAGGTGTCGGAGGGCGCCTCGATCGTCACATCCTTTGTGAAGCCGGAATCGGCCGAGCCCCCGTAGCAGAACAGCTCCCCTGAAGGGCCCCTTATCTCCTGCCTCGCCTCATCGATGCGCACGCCCATGCGCATCATCTCCGAGAGCGCCTCGGGGCCGATCTCCACGCGGGCGCTGTACCTTGCAGGGAGCGCCTCCCCCAGGCCCTCGGAGATGAGTCGGGCGAGCTGCTTTTCGGTGAACTGCGCCGACGGAGCCGGGCCTGCGGCCCCCGCGCCGGAGGAGGCGTCCACGTCGAAGAGGTGCCTGCCGTTTTTGTAGACCCCCAACCTCTCCGCTTCGCCTTCGGCCATCGCGGCGGGCGGGCCGAACTCGATTTTGAATGCCCTGGCCAGGGCCTTGAACTCTCGGGAAGCAGCGCGCCTCTTGAGCGCCTGGCAATCCGAACGCCAGAGCCTTATGATCGACTGCACGCTGCGGCTGCCGAACGCAAGCCTCTTTGCCCCATTCTCTGACTGCTGCTCGAAGGTGTCCCTGCGATCGACGAGGCCGTCGCGGCTCGCGACGCTCATGCCCTGCTCTGCCGCCGTGCTGTTGAAGACATCGACCGGCATGACCCTGCAATTGAAACCGCCCATATGCGCCCTCATGTAATTATGCGACCATTATCAGGACCTAGGCCCAAGGGCAAGATCGATCTCCATGAGATAAGCGCAGCTTGTCAAACTTGTCAGACGGAGTGCTTCGGAGTACTGCGCGGGCCAGGGCCACCACGCATCCACCCGCCGACCCAAAGGCTCCAAAGGCCCTAATTGTTACTAGTTCAGCAGACGAAGCGCTTTGGCGGTGCTTTTCTCGCTATCCCTCCTCGCCTCAAACGCCGTCTCGTCGGGGGCATTCGTCGGCCGGTATATTATAGGGCTGCTGTATCCGGCCTCCTCGAGCCACGCTGCGAAAATCACCGCCAAAGCGCCCCGTCATGGCGGCATCTCGTGCCTCGCGCACTGTATGACATTAACTCTCGCGTCCCCGGAATTATGTTGGGATATTAATTGAGATAATTTTTCACTTTATTTTTAAGAAGAGTAAGAAGACAGTTAAATTCCTTATCAAACTCATTTAAGGACATGTCGGCGTCACTAATTAGATCTACCTTTTGGTCATCTGCTTTTTGCGTTCTCTTAAGAATATCTAAAGCTGTATCTCTTAAACTCGTCAATGCAGATCTTGCTTTATTCACATCAGACTCCACATTTATACCTATACCCAACATAAAGAGCTCAGCCGATTCCAGTGCATAATCGCAATCGTAGTAACTCTTCTTTATCTCTTGCGCATATTTTTGAACAACGGCTGAGTCAACGTTGTCATGCACAATAAAACCCAGATCAGTTTGAAAAGAATAAATGTCCGCCGTAAAAGAGATAGTGCACTTATATATGTCCTGCGCATATCTTGGGTAATCTTTGCTTATTAGTAATTCTTTCTTATGAACGAAAGTTTGCCATTGCAACACATACTGGATAGTAAACGTTAATAGGGCACCAAAAAACACTGACACCAAAGAGAGGAATACGCTCTTAAAGGCCGTAGATGACATACATCTTTTTATCCAAGATTTATTATCATCTTTCATTTGCACTCTTCTCTGCACTCATTATATTTATTCAAACAATTGTCATTTGATAGAACGATTTCGCCAGACAGCTTTGGACTATTGGGTCTGAGAGCAATCGATGATCCGGGTTTTCTGTCAACAACAATCCATTCACTGTCAAATCTATCGATCGCCTCACGCCCAGAATATTTCCCATCAGAAGACCGTATATTAAGCTCAGAAAATGCGTCGGCGTTCTGTCTCAATGTTTTTCCTGAAATAGACGCGGCAGCATTACTAACAAGTTCACGACACGCATGATAATCATCACCACACTTCTCGATGCACTCGGACGCGCTTGCATTCATGACCTTAGATGGGTTCCTTTCAATCAAAGCTGTATTCGTATGTTCTGCCGGTTCGATATGCTGAAACTCAGTACCTTTCTTGCAACTCGTCACTAAGAGGATGAGTAACGCGCCAATACAATAAAGCTTAAACATAACGAACCCCATTTGCTATTTTGTGATCGTAAGTTATTAGACTTCGAATAAACATACCTTACTCCATCTCTCTCTGCTTGACAATAATGTAAAGTGGCTCACCTGGGGCGCTCCGATTTTTTATTATTGAGCATAGTGGTCCCATTGAGGGTTTTGGAGCGGGACGGCCGGTGAGCGGCGTCTGAGGACGCCGGATACAGTAGCGTATATGCTCCGGCGTCCGAGGCGCAGGCGACGAGACGGCGTCTGAGGCGAGGAGCCGTAGCGAAACGGGCGTGCCGATCCGAAACCCGAACTGGTACACGGAGCGAACGCGCAGCTGCAGGAGGGGATGTCCGGCGCCCGCGCGCGACACGAGGCGAGCGCGCCAGTCGACGAGGAAAGGGCCGGAGTCGCTGTCAGTTTACCTTGGTAACCTTGGCCGAGGCGCGGCCCTTGTGGAATTACAGACAATAAACTTTTCCTCTCTAGCCAACGGTGGAGTCGT
>JAFGMW010000078.1 GCA_016927275.1 Pseudomonadota bacterium | reverse complement strand
ATCGACCGAGAGCGTCACGTCCGATATCCCGTCGCAAGGGGAAGGCGTCTCAATGGTCTTCTGGGTGGACTCCCCGGCTGCGCCTTCCTCCTCACCCTCTGTTTCAACGTCTGCTTCACCCTCTGCTTCACCCTCTGCCTCCCCCTCTGTCTCGATCTCAGCGGGCATCCCCTCTTCGATCACGCCTTCAGTGTCCACGGAGACTTCGGGCAGAGTCGTGGAGAGGAACCCCTCTTTTTCGCAACCCGCGAGTGCGACGAGGGATAGCGAGATAACGGCGATAAGAAGGAGCTTTGAAATACGCATGACGACCTCCTCTTGGAACGTGCTCTGCGGAATCACCTTTATCACATAAATGACAGAGTTTACGATAAGTAATTACAGCAATTTGCGTGCCAATCCATGGGGGGGCAATCAGCGCAAAACATTCTATGTGTCAATGGGTTATGTCATCTTATCAGGATATCTTTTGAATCATTTTGATAGGCCCCGGCCAGGCGTCAAATTTTCTATATTTTACGGACATATGTGCGGTCATGCAAATCATTTGCTGCCGAACGGCATTTGAAGCTCCCTAGCCCTTGCAAGGGCCCTGCTTTGACTTTATGTTACTGCCCCAAGGGGGCCCGGATGGGCGCGAGATCAACTAAAATAAGGGTTCTTATCAGTGCCGGGCCGACGCGCGAGTACATCGACCCGGTGCGATTCATCTCCAACGACTCCTCGGGCATGATGGGGTTCGCGCTGGCCCAGGCGGCCCGCGACATGGACTGCCAGGTGACGCTCGTCACGGGGCCGGTGTCGCTGCCCACGCCCGAGGGGGTGACCAGGGTCGACGTGGTATCGGCAGGGCAGATGTATCGCGAGGTCATGCGCAGGGCGCCGCGCTCGGACCTCATCATCATGGCCGCGGCGGTGGCCGACTGGAGGCCGAGGCGCATGCTCAAGGAGAAGCTCAAGAAGGGGCCCGTGCCGCCTAGGATCGAGCTGACCCGCACCCCCGACATCCTCGAGGAGCTGGGCCGAAAGAAGAGGCCGAACCAGAGGCTCGTCGGCTTCGCCCTGGAGACGCGCAACCTCGAGCAGAACGCGCGCGAGAAGCTGCGCAGAAAGGGCTGTGGCTGGGTGGTCGCCAACACCGCCGATGCGATCGGCGCGGAGACGAGCCGCGCGATACTCATAAGCAGGGGAGGCAAAAGGATAAAGCTGCCCAAACTTCCGAAAGAGGACCTCGCCTACATCATACTGTCGAACGTGCTTTCGTGAGAGATCAGAGCATTCCTACTACGACCTTGAGGATATCGGACGGCTCCGGGAGTCTTCCCTTGCCCTTATATCCGCACGCGAGCTCGCCCACGGCGGGCTCGATGAACCTGTAGCCGTGCTTTTTGAGAGCCGCCACGTTGCCCTGCGTGATCGGGTTCTCCCACATGTTGGAGTTCATCGACGGCGCGAAGAGGACCGGCGCCTTTGTCGCGCAGATCACGGTGGTGAGAAGGTCGTCGCAGATACCGTGCGCCACCTTCGCGATGAGGTCCGCGGTCGCGGGAGCCACGAGCACGAGGTCGGCCCGGTCTGCCAGTGATATGTGCCCGATCTCCTTTTCCTGTATCAGGTTCCACATGTCGGTGTGCACGGGGTTTGCAGTGAGGGTCTGGAGCGTGATCGGGGTCACGAACTGGCTGCCGGCGGAGGTCAGCACGCAGCGCACGTCAGCGCCGGCCTTGGTGAGGAGCCTGGCCAGCTCGCAGCACTTGTACGCCGCGATCCCGCCGCCGATGCCGAAAACTATGGATTTCCCCTTTAACGATCCCTTCATTCCGCCCTCCTGTGAGCAGGGGGAAGATAGGCCCTCAAGCTGCAGGTTGCAAGCGGGTTGAAGAAGCGCTATCAGGGCGCTGAGGGGGCGATATGGCGCAGAAACTTTCCGAATCCGAGAAAACCACTCTTCTCAAGCTCGCGCGGGAGACGATTTCTCAGTATCTAAAGGACGGCAAGCGTGTCCCCCTGCCAAAGGCCAAGGGGTTGCTCGCCGAGCATGCGGGCGCGTTCGTGACATTGCACAAGCGCGGGCAGCTCAGAGGCTGCATCGGCAACATGATCGGCATCCGTCCCCTGGTCGAGACGATACAGGAGATGGCCATCTCTGCGGCTACCGAGGACCCGCGCTTCCACAGGGTCCAGCCTGAAGAGATGACTGAGATCGACATCGAAATATCGGTCCTGAGTCCAATGAAAAGAGTGAAGGACGTGAGCGAGATCGAGGTAGGCACGCACGGGATCCTCATGCGCCGCGGGATGTACCAGGGCGTGCTGCTCCCACAGGTCGCCACGGAGTGGGGCTGGGACCGCGAGGAGTTCCTCGCGCACACCTGCGAGAAGGCGGGGCTGCCCCCGGACGCCTGGCGCGACCCCGAGACCGCCATTGAAATCTTCTCCGCCGAGGTCTTCGGGGAAGGACAGAGGCCCAAACAGCAATAAAAAGTCTGTAATATCATACACTTAATTTCATGTGTTGACCAACCCTTGACTCAGGACTTAAAATATAAGTAAGTAAATGGTTACTTATTTGAGGGGCCGGCCCATGGCGAAGAGGATGACAGCGGAGGATCGCAGGGAGCAGATAGCCAGGGCTGCCGCAGCGCTCTTCGCCAGGTACGGCTTCTCAGGGGTGACCACGCGCGAGATCGCGAAGGCTGCAAAGGTGAACGAGGCTCTGCTCTACCGCCACTTCCCCACCAAGGAGGACCTCTACACCGAGATCATCAGGCACAAGATCGCGGAGCAGGGCGATTTCATAGACGATGCGATGCTCTCCGCGGGCGACGACGCCGCAATACTTTCTTACATCGCGAGGACCTTCGTGGAGGTGGTCGGCGACGACCACACCTTCATCAGGCTCCTGCTCTTCTCCGCGCTCGAGGACCACAAGCTCTCAACGATATTCTTCGACAAGAGGGTGGGGAGCGTCTTTCCGCATTTGGCCAGATACTTTGAACGAAGGACGGCCGAGGGCGCGTTCCGGAGGATGGATCCGAGGATCGCGGTGCGCGCCTTCGTCGGCATGATCATGCACTACATCCTCACTACCGAAATCTTCAAGATGCCTGAGGGGATGCGGGTGGACAGGGAAGAGGCGATAATGGGTTTCACGAACATATTCATGGAAGGGGTGAGGGCGAGATGATGGGCCTTGGAAAGAGACCGGTATTGATTCT
>JAFGMW010000077.1 GCA_016927275.1 Pseudomonadota bacterium | reverse complement strand
GATCTCATCCAGACCTCCGTGTTATTCCCCTTATTCATTGATATTAAAAAGAATTCAAAAAAGCAAAACCTCTTAAAGGACTTTATCAGGGTCGATGAAAGCATCCCCTGAGGAGATATGAAGGAGATATTTCAAATTTCTGATATTTTTATTGAAACAGGGGGGCAAAACAACTTATTAAGCCGCCTATGTCTCAGCCCTGCTTCCAGAGCGGCATAAGGCTCGCTGACCACACCACCTTCAGGCTCGGCGGCGCTGCGAGGGCGTTCTGCGAGGCCCGCACGGCCAGGGAGGTCGTGGAGGGGGTCTGGAAGGCGGAATCCATGGGCATGGGCTGGTACGTCATAGGCCACGGCTCCAACATCCTCGCCTCCGACGACGGCTACAACGGCACAGTGATATCTTTCAAGGACTCCACCTCGCCCGCTTTGAACCGGGACGGCACAGTCACCGTCTCGGGCGGGTACTCGCTGCGGGAGCTCATCGAGTTCTGCGCCTGCAAGGGGCTTGCGGGGCTCGAGAACTTCTCCGGCATCCCGGGGACCGTGGGCGGCGCGATAGCGGGCAACGCCGGGGCCTACGGCAGCTCCATGGGGGAGATGGTAGGCTCGATCCTCCTGCTAGACCGGAACGGCAACATGAGAAAGGCGGAGGGCCCCTCGCTCTCCTTCACATATCGCTCAAGCTCCATAAGGGAGCGCGGCGAGGTCGTGCTCGACGCGACGATAGCGCTCCGCAGGGGCGATGCAGCCGAGATCAGGGCCCTCATGCAGAAGAGGCTGTCCGACCGCCGCGCGAAACACCCTGACCCGGCCACCGTGGCCACGGCCGGCAGCTTTTTCAAGAACCCCACGCTCGGCGACGGCACCCGGGTGGCCGCGGGCAGGCTCCTGGAACAGGCCGGCTGCAAGGATCTCAGGGTCGGCGGCGCCCGCCCCTGGCACACCCACGCGAACATCATCGTGACCGAGGGCCCCTCGAGCGCCTCGGAGGTCATGGAACTGGCGAAGATCATGAGCGAAAAGGTCGGCAGGGTGCACGGGATCGAGCTCGCTACAGAGGTGGTCTACCTTGAGTAAAAGGTTAAGCCTCAGCCTTCATATCAATTATCAAAGTCATCTCCCCCTTGGGCGGCTTGCCTTCGATGCGGCCCGCGATCTCTGAAAGAGATCCCCTCACGAACTCCTCGTGGACCTTGGTGAGCTCCCGGCACAGGCACGCCCGCCTGTCCCCGAAGACCTCGAGGCAGTCAGCCACGGTGGCCGCGGCCTTCCAGGGGGAGACGTAGAGCGCCAGGGTGTGACCCAGCGGGCGAAGCCCCTCGAGCGCCCTCCTCCTCTTCCCGGGTTTGTCCGGGAGAAAGCCCACGAAGGTGAAGCGGTCGGTCGGCAGCCCGGAGGCGGAGAGCGCGGCCGCGAGCGCGCACGGGCCCGGGATCGGGACGATCGCGATCCCCTCTTCCACCGCCCGGGCGAGCAAAGGGAACCCCGGGTCTGAGATGCAGGGGGTGCCGGCGTCCGAGACCAGCGCCACGTTTCTCCCCTCCTTGAGCCGGGCGATGATGGTCGAGGCCTTGGCCGACTCGTTCCCCTTGAAGAAGCTGGTGAGCGGGGTGCGGATGTCGAACCTCGCGGCGAGCTTTTTGGTGTGGCGCGTGTCCTCGCAGGCGATGAGGTCGACCTCGCGGAGCGTGCGGATCGCCCTGCCCGTGATGTCCTCGAGGTTGCCGATCGGGGTCGCGACTATGTAGAGGGTGCCCGGCATCTCATGTCTTCCTGGCGATCGGGAAGCGACGCCCCATGCCGAACGCCTTCATCGTGATCTTGATCCCGGGCGGCGCCTGCCTGCGCTTGTACTCGTTGGCGTCTATCATCCTCACGATCCGCTCCACGGTCCCTGTGTCGAAGCCCCTGCCCACGATCTCCTCCATGCTCATGCGGTCCTCGATGTAGTGCCGCATGATCGGATCCAGCACGTCGTACGCCGGCAGGGTGTCGGTGTCCGCCTGGTCGGGCTTGAGCTCCGCCGACGGCGGCCGATCGATTATCCCCTTCGGGATCCTCTCCCCGCCCCGGTTGGCGCGGCGCGCGAGCGCATAGACCAGCGTCTTGGGTATGTCCGATATCAGCGCGAACCCGCCGGCCATGTCGCCGTAGAGGGTGCAGTAGCCGACGGAGAGCTCCGACTTGTTGCCCGTGGAGATCACCAGCGATCCGTCGCGGTTCGAGACCGCCATGAGGATGTTGCCCCTGATCCTGGCCTGGATGTTCTCCTCGGCGAGCGAGACCGGCGCCCCGGGATCGAGGGCGTAGCCCAGCGCCCGGCGATAGGCCTCGTAGACCTCCCCGATGGGGACCTGCCAGGTGGATATCCCGAGGTTGCGCGCGAGCGCCTCCCCGTCGCGCATGCTCCGCTCCCCGGTGTAGGGCGAGGGCATCATGACGCCGAGCACCCTGTCTCTGCCGATCGCGTCGCACGCGATAGCCGCGACCACCGCCGAGTCTATGCCGCCGGAGAGCCCGATCACCGCCCTTTCGAACCCGCACTTGCGCATGTAGTCGGCAAGCCCCAGGACCAGGGCGCGCCAGATCTCATCCTCCTCGGGCATCGCCGCGGGCGACACCGGAGCTCCCATGGAGCCGCTGTCCACGACGAAGAAATCCTCCTCGAAAGGGCGTCCCTCCCTCACTGGCCTGCCGCCGGCGTCGAGCGCGAAGCTGCGGCCGTCGAACACAAGCTCGTCGTTGCCGCCCACGAGGTTGCAGTAGAAGACCGGAAGCCCCACCGAGCGCGCCTCGGCCGAGAAGAGATCGAGGCGCAGCGCCTGCTTGCCCACGGTGTACGGCGAGGCCGATATGTTGAGGACGATCTCCGCGCCCGCGTCCCTGAGCATCTTCGCGGGGTTGACCGCGTAGAGCCTGCGGCCGCGGAAGGTGTGGTTGCTCCAGAGGTCCTCGCACAGCGAGAGCCCGAGCCGCCTGCCGTTGAGCTCGAACACCCTGTGCTCGCTGGCGGGCTCGAAGTGGCGGCCCTCGTCGAAGACGTCGTACTGCGGCAGCAGGGTCTTGTGCTGCACGAACGCTACCCTCCCGCCGTGGAGGAGGGCGGCGCTGTTGTACAGCGCCCTGCCCCGGCTCGACTCGTTCGGCGAGACGAAGCCGACCACCGCCGCGGTCTTTGCGCTCCCCTTGGCAAGGGCTTCGAGGGCCTTGAGGTTCGCCTCGATGAACGAGGGCTTCTCGAGAAGGTCCCTGGGCGGATATCCGGTGATCGCCAACTCAGGGAAGAGGACGAGCTCCGCCCCTTCGCGCTCGGCCCTTCTCATCCCGTCGGCGATCTTCGCCGCGTTGCCCTCGAAGTCGCCAACGGTGGTGTTTATCTGCGCGATCGCTATCTTCATCGGATCACCCCGTCGCTATACCGCAAGCTTCACGACCCACTGCAGCATCATCCCTGCGACGAACGCCCACAGCAGTATGTCCCTGGAGGACTGTCCCGTGAGGGGAGGCAGAGTCCTTCCGCCGGCGCGCTCGGCCAGCGACCTCGCGAACAGGTATGCGAGCCAGAGCGCGATCACGGGCCCCATCGGATGGAAATCGATCGCCTCCCTCACCCTGCCGTGCACGAGGGCTGTGAAAGACCTTATCAGCCCGCACCCGGGGCAGTCGAAGCCCGCAAACGACCTGAAGGCGCAGAGCCTCGCCCGCGAGACCCAGCCGAGCGACGGCCAGGCAAAGGCCAGGGCAAAAAGGGCCGGGACGCCCGCGAGGACGCCCCAGCCCGATTTTGAGCGCGATGCAGATCGCACGACTTGCCCCTGCTATTCTCCCGCCTTCTTTGCGGCGAAATCGCCTATCACCGGTATCCTCCAGCGCTCGCCCTGATACGACTTCACGAGGCAGATGATCCAGATGATGAAGGCGGCGAGCATCACTATCGGAATGAAGAAGCCGACTATGATCCCCAGCACGCTGGCAATCATGCCCAGGATGGCGGCTAGTATCTCGAGGACGATGACAAGGGCGATGTACGCGAGGCCGAAGACCAGCGACTGCCAGGCGTGGAACTTGACGTCCCTGTTCTCCTTCTCGATGAGAAGGAAGATTATGCCCGTGATCGGCGTGCAGATGTAGCACAGGAGGCTCGCGATGTTCGGGGCGAGGCCCGTGCCCTGCTGCGGCGTCTGTCCGCCCGGCGGCGGAGTCTGTGGCATCTGTCCTGCTGCGATCATAGTGTCCCCCCTTTTCCTGAAAAGTTCCTGCCAGTTATGCCCTAAAGCCGGACCCTCTGCAACACCGAACTGATCCCTAGTAAAGGGAGTTGAGCAGGTCGTGATATTTCTCGGCCACGAACTCCCTGCGGATCTTGAACGTGGGCGTGAGCTCCCCGCCGGCCACGGTGAACGGGCCCTCCACCAGCGCGAAGCGCTTGACCGTCTCGTATTTCGCCAGCCTCTCGTTGCAGCGGCGCACGTGCCCCTCGATCAGCCCGATGACCCTGGGGTCCTTGAGCATCCCAGCGTCCCGCCCCTCGATCCCGGCCGCCTTAGCCGCCTCCTCGAGGTTCACGGCCACGAGCGCGGTCACGTACCTGCGGCCGTCGCCGTAGGCCATGGCGTTGTGGACGAGCGGCGAGCCTTCCAGCTCCGACTCTATAAGCTGCGGCGAGATGTTCTTGCCCCCCGCGGTCACGATCATCTCCTTCTTGCGGCCGGTGATCCTCAAAAACCCGTCCCTGGAATATTCGCCCAAGTCCCCGGTCCTGAACCATCCCTCCGCATCGAAAGCCTCGGCGGTCTCCCTGGGCATGTTCAGGTACTCGCGAAAGACCATGGGCCCCTTGAGGAGTATCTCGCCGTCGGGTGCGAGCTTGATCGCCACCCCTGAGAGGGGCTTGCCCACGGTCCCGAGCCTGAAGTCGCCGGGCGTGTTCGCGGTGACCGCGGCAAAGGTCTCGGTGAGGCCGTAGCCCTCCAGCACCCTGATCCCGGCCGCGTGGAAGAAGCGCGACACCTCCTCGGAGAGGCGCGCCCCGCCGCAGACGAAATCGCTGAGCCTCCCCCCCAGCCTTGAGCGGAGCCTCCGGAAGACGACGAGGTCCGCGATCGCGTGCCTGAGCCTGAGCGCGAGCGGGATCTCCCTGAAACGCATCGCCGCCTGGCTCCGCTCGCGGCCGACCGCGAGCGCCCACTGCGCCATCCTCCTCGACCGGGGGCCGGCCCTGCGCAAGTGTTCCCAGACGCGCTCGTGGATCTTCTCGAGCATCCTGGGCACGCCGCAGACGAAATGGGGCCTCACCTCGAGATAGTTCTCCGCGAGCCGCTCCAGGCTCTCGGCGTATGCGAGCACAGGGCCGTGGACCGCGTGGTAGAACTGGATCATGCGGCCGAGCACGTGCGCGAGCGGCAGCGCGATGAGCCCCACGTGCCTGTGGGTGAACCTGAACGCGAGCCCCGCGGCCAGAACCTCCGACATGATCATGCCGTGGGTCACGACCACGCCCTTGAGGGCGCCGGTGGTGCCGCTGGTGTAGACGTAGGTCGCCGGATCGCCGCCGCTCAACCCCTCGACCAGCGCTTCGATGCACTCGCAGGCGGCACTGTCTTGCATCGACTCGAGCTCATCGAGCGATGCGGACCCCGCGCCCCTCTCAAGGCCGAAGATCTGCATCCCCTCGCCGATGCCGCCGATCTTTCTCGCCTCCTCGAAGAGCCGGGCCACCCGGGCATCCTCGACAAAGGCCGCCTTCGGCGCGGAGTCGCGGAGTATATGGGCGATCCGCTCCGGCGTCAGGGCGCAGTACACGGGCACCGAGATCGCGCCCGCGGCCATGACGGCGAGGTCGGCGACGGTCCATTCGAGGCGCGTGGTGAGCATTATTGCCACGCGATCGGCCCTGCCCACACCCCTCGAGGAGAGCCCCGCGGCGCATCGAAGCACCCGCTCCCGCATCCGGGCGCACGAGATCTCCCTGTATCTGCCCCCTGCCTTGAAAAGGGCGAATGGCCGATCCCCCGCAGCCCGGGCCCTCTCGAGGAACGCCCCTATCGCCGTGCCGTGCTTTTCCGGTGTCATCGTTGTCGCTTCCTCATTCAAAGGCGTCGATTATGCACTCTACCGAAGGGTGATCGCCGCTCAGATCAACTCCTATAACATCGAAAAAACAAGGAGGTATATTATTATCATTAAAGTTATTTCCAGTTTTGAGGATGAACATCTCGGCAGCCCTTTTGATCCTCTTTTTCTTCGTCTCGGTCACAAACTCCACGGGGTCGCCGAACATCCTGCCCGTGCGGGTCTTGACCTCGACGAAGTGGAGCTCTCTACCCCTCTTTGCCACGATGTCTATCTCGCCGAACTTGTACCGTATGTTCCTGCCTATGATCTCAAAGCCCATCTCCATGAGCTTCTCCGCGGCCATCTCCTCCCCTGCGCCGCCTAGGTGGTTGTTTTTAATAGTTTTGTCTTGCAGATCAGCACCGTCCGTGCTAGGTGGGCGAGACTTTTTGAGCATCCTTCGGAGGTAAGACATGCCAGCCACCTGTGAGATCTGTGGGAAAAAGACCGTGTTCGGCCACAACGTGTCCCACTCGAACATAAAGACGCGCAAGATATCGAGGCCCAACCTGCAGCGCATCCGGATCAAACGCAACGGCCGCACCTACAAGGCCAAGGTCTGCACCCGCTGCATACGCTCCGGCAGCGTGCTGAAGGCCTGAGCCGCTATTCCCTCACCCGCTCCACGGAAATCATCCCCTTCACCCGCTCGAGCGCCTTGATCACAGCCTTGAGCTGAGAGACGTCCTTTATCTCTATCTCGAACAGGTTCGTCGCGGTCTTGTCGTCGCCGACCTTTATCGACGCGCCCACGATGTTCGCCCCCTGGTCCGATATCGCCTCGGTCATCTTCGCGAGTATCCCGGGCCTGTCGGCGCAGACCGCCTTGACCCTGGCGGCCCTGGCCTGGGCGCTCGACATGTCCCACTCCACGTTTATGTAGCGCTCGTCGTCCTGGCCCAGTATCCTCTCGCAGTCCTTCACGTGCACGACGACCCCGCGGCCCCGCGTGACGTATCCCACGATCGGGTCGCCGGGCACGGGGTTGCAGCACTTGCCGAACGAGACCATCATGTCGCTCATGCCCCCCACCTTCACCATCCCCTTGGAGCGCTTGAGCTTCTTTACGATCTTGCCGATCACCGACTCGTCCTTCGGCCTGGGCCGGTCCTCGGGGTGGAGCTGGTCGTGCGGCACGAAGAGCGCGATGATCTGCGCCGGGGATATCCTTCCGTAGCCGATCGCGGAGAGGATCCCCTCGCCCCTGTCGTAGGAGGACTTTGATGCGAACTCGTCCAGCTCCTTGCTCTTGAGCACATGGGCGACGCCCAGCCCGTACTTGCGGCACTCCTTCTCGAGGAGCTCCCGGCCGAGCTGCGAGCTGCGGCCCTTGTCCTCCGAGCGGATGAACTGTCGGATCTTGGCCTTGGCCCTGGAGGTCTTGACGAAGGCGAGCCAGTCCTTGTGCGGCTGCTTCTGCTTTCCCGTGAGTATCTCCACCGTGTCGCCGCTGTGCATCTCGTAGCGCAGCGGGACGATCTTGCCGTTCACCTTCGCGCCGATGCAGCAGTTGCCCACGTCGGAGTGAATCGCGTAGGCGAAGTCGATGGGCGTCGAGCCCCTGGGGAACTCCAGCAGCATCCCCGCCGGGCTGAACACGTAGACGTCGTCGGCGAAGAGGTCGAGCCTCACCGTGTCAAGGAACTCGCTGGGGTCGGAGAGCTCCGACTGCCACTCCAGGAGCTTTCGGATCCACTTGAACTTCATCTCGTCCTTGTCGGTGATGAGCCTGCCCTCCTTGTACTTCCAGTGGGCGGCGATGCCGTGCTCGGCCGACTCGTGCATCTCCCTGGTCCTGATCTGGAACTCGACGCGGTCGCCGTGGGGGCCGATGACCGTCGTGTGCAGCGACTGGTAGCCGTTTCCCTTCGGCATGGCGATGTAGTCCTTGAACCTGCCGGGGACCGGCCTCCATAGGGAGTGTATGACGCCCAGCGCCTCGTAGCACTGCTGGAGCGTGTCCACTATGATGCGGAACGCGACCACGTCGTGGACCTGGTCGAACGGGATGTGCTGGTCCTCCATCTTGCGCCATATGCTGTGGTAGTGCTTCAGCCTCCCGTATATCTCGCACTCGATGTTGTGCTCGCGCGTCTTGCCGACGACGATCCTGCGCACCTCGGTGATGAACTTGTCCCTCTGCTGGGCGCGGTTTCGCACCTGCTCGTCGATCATCCCGTAGATGTCGGGCTTGAGGTGCTTGAGGGCCAGGTCCTCGAGCTCGGTCTTTATCTGCTGGATGCCGAGGCGGTTGGCGATCGGCGCATAGATGTCGATCGTCTCCCTCGCGATCGCCTCGCGCCTGTTCTCAGGGAGGTGCTCCAGCGTCCGCATGTTGTGCACGCGGTCGGCGAGCTTCACGATGATCACGCGGATGTCCTTGGCCATCGCCATGATCATCTTGCGGAAGTTCTCGGCCTGCCTCTCCTCCGTGGTGGTGAACTGGATCTTGGAGAGCTTGGTCACCCCGTCGACGAGGTTCTTGATCTCCTCGCCGAAGAGCCCCTCGACCTCGTCGATCGTGGCGACCGTGTCCTCGACCGTGTCGTGGAGCAGCGCCGTGGCGATGGAGGGGACGTCGAGCTTCATCTCGGCGAGGATGCCCGCCACCTCCATCGGGTGGACGAGGTAGGGCTCGCCCGAGCGCCTGGTCTGCCCCTGGTGGGCCTTGGCGGAGAAGACGTAGGCCTTGCGTATCACGTCCAGATCCGCATCCGGGATGTAGGCGGAGACCATGTCGAGTATGTCGTGGAGCCTTATCATCCCCTCTTCGCCTTCCTCGATGCCTCGATCAGCGCGCAGAGCTCGCCGCACGCCCGCTCGACCTCGTCGTTGACCACCCTGCGGTCGTAGCGCTCCGCAAAGCCCATCTCGCGCTCGGCGTTGGCGAGCCTCACCCTTATCTGCTCCGGGCTGTCTGTGGCCCTGCCCCCCAGCCTGCTCTTCAGCTCCCCCATGCTCGGCGGGAGGAGAAAGACCGTGACCGCCTCGGGGAACGACCGCTTTATCGCCATGCCCCCCTGGACGTCTATGTCGAGGAGCACGTCTCTGCCCGCCGCGATCGCCCCCTCGATCGGGAGCCTCGGAGTGCCGTAGAGCTCGCCGTGCACCTCCGCCCACTCGAGGAACTCGCCCCTGTCTATCATCGCCCTGAAAACCGACTCGTCCACGAAGCGGTAGTGGACCCCTTCCGACTCGCCGGCCCTGATCGGCCGGGTGGTGCACGAGACGGAGAACTCAAGGTTTCCGATGCGCCTGCGGACGCAGTCGAGCACCGTGGACTTGCCGGCGCCCGACGGGGCGGATATGACGAAGAGGTGGCCCTTTCTCATCTGTCACTGCACGTTCTGGATCTGCTCCCTCAGGCGCTCCAGCTCTGACTTGCAGTCAACGACGAGCTGGGAGATCTTCGCGTCCGAGGCCTTGGATCCGATGGTGTTTATCTCCCTGTGCATCTCCTGCAGCAGGAAATCGAGCTTGCGGCCGATCTGGTCGCTCTCACCCATCACGCCGCCGTACTGCTTGATGTGGCTCTCCAGCCTGAGGAGCTCCTCCGCTATGTCCTGCCTGCCGCCCAGATAGGAGACCTCGGCGGCCAGCCTCTGCTCGTCCACCTGGGTCCCGGCGGCGGTCGCCACCTTCTTTCGAAGCCTGTGGAGGTGGCTGTCGAGGGAGCGCTCCGACTCCCTCCTTATGGCGACTATCAGGGCCTTCAGCCTCGCCAGCCTCTTGCGCTGGTCGCGGCCTATGTGGGCCCCTTCTCGGCGGCGCATCTGCCTGACCTGGGAGACCGCCTTGTCGATCAGCTTTCCAATCTGTGACCAGAGCTTCTCGTAGGAGCCCTCAGCCTCCTCGACCCTCAGCACGCGGTCGAGCCCTACGATCTGGAGGAACTGCCCCTTGCTGTCGCTGTCTATGCCGAGCTCCTGCTTCATCCTCCTGAGCAGGCGCTGGTATTGCCTCGCGATGTCGACGTCGATGGTGACCGCCACGCCGCCGAACAGGGGCTCCTTCTCCTTGAAGAAGACGTCCACCTTCCCCCTCGGAAAAACTGCGGTGAGCCTGCTGCGGATATGCGCCTCCAGCACCCCCATCCGGGCCGGGATCTTGACGTTGATCTCGTTGAAGCGGTGGTTGATGCTCTTTATCTCCACGAAGAGACGGCCCTTGCCGACCCTGCCCTCCGCGGTCCCGTATCCGGTCATCGATTCCATCGTCCCCTCATTTCTCCATCACCATGGTGGTGTCGCCGAGCTCCACGACGTCGCCCGGGCTCAGCATCCTCGACTCGATCTCCTGGCCGTTGACGAAGGTCCCGTTCTTGCTCACCAGGTCGAGTATTGCCACGTTTTCCCCGTCGGAGAAGATCATCGCGTGCAGCCGTGAGAGGCTTGCGTCGGTGAGCACCACGTCGGGCGAGCGCCTGAAGAGGCCGAGCCTCTCGCCTGCCCCCTCCTGCGCCCTCATCTGCTGGAACTGCCTCGCTACGTATTTGAGGATGAGACCCTTGGTGCCCTCGTCGAGGGCGAACGCCATGTCCATGTTGAAGACCGCGGTGCGGTTCGGGTCGACCTGGGCCCTGCCGATCGCCCTGCAGGTCCCCGCCTCGACCTGGAAGGTCAGCCCCGCGTCCCTCCCCTCGGATATGCGGAAGCTCGCGCGCGCCAAACGCACACCCTGGCCGGCGTCGGCCCTCAGGTCGCCTGCCTCCTGCGATATCATGATCGGGATCCCGTTGCGAATGGGGTATCTGAGCTTGCAGCGGCCGCATGAGAGGCCCGAGCCGCCGTCGACCTCCTCGAGGCCGCCCTTGCACTGCGGGCATACGAGCATTTCGAGCAGACGCCGGTCGAGCGCCATGCTACCTCCCCCTCTTGCCCTTGGCCCCCCTGTTGTACTCGTCGATCACCCGGTCGGTGATGTCGCTCGCGCCAGGAGAATAGAGGACCAGCTCCTGCGACTTCTCCAGGATGAGGGCATATCCCTCCCTGTCGCCGATGTCGGCGACGATCGTCCTTATCCTCTTGAGGATCTCGCCCGTGAGCCTGGCCTCTCGCTCCGCCATGTTCTGCTGGAACTCCGCGAAGCGGCGCTGCACGTCCATGAGCTTGCCGCGGTAGGCGCCATCCCTGGACTCGAGCTCCTTCGACGAGAGCGACATCCTGTCGCGGTCGAGGCCGTCCTTCATCTCAGCGAGCTCCTTCTGGAGCATGTCCAGCCTCTGCTGCTTCTCCCTGAACTCGAGCTTGAGCTGCTGCTTGGCGGCCCGGCCGTCGGAGACATGGTTCAGGGCGCGGCCGATGTCCACATAGCCGATCCTCGCCCCGATGTTTTCACCGGACGAGGCGCGCGCAGGAGCGCAAAAGGCCGTACCGGCCACTGCGGCCAGCACGGCCATTGTCAGCGCTGCGATCGATGTCTTGCCTCTTCTCACGCCGCCCTTCACTTGCCCTTGTTGTACTGCGCTATCACCTTGTCGGTCAGGTCGGAGCCCGGGATCGAATAGAGCGCCATGGCGCTGGGCATGATGACCGTGTAGCTGTCCTGCTGGCCGATCTGCTGGATGACCTTGGCGAGCTTCTCGGAGATGGGCCTAATGAAGTTGACCTCCTTCTCCGCGAATTCGCGCTCGAAATCCACGCTCATCTTCTGGAGCTCGAAGAACTTCTGCTGGAACTTGGCCTCCTTCTCCTGGAGCGCCTCCTTGGAGAGGATGAGGCGCTGCTTGTCCAGCTCCTCCTTCATGGACTTGATCTCGTTCTGCATGATCTCGAGCTTCTGCTTCTTCGCCCTTCCGTCCGCCTCGAGCTGGGACTTGGCCTTCTTGCCCTCGTTGACCTCGTTGAGCGCCCTGTTCATGTCGACGTAGCCGATCTTGATCGAGCCGCTCGACGCGTCAGTGGCCGCGCGGGCCTTTGCTGCCAGCGAAAGGCTCATCACCATGGCAGCCACCAGCAACACCGCAACCTTCTTCATGTCGTACCTCCTGTTTGTCCTGTTAAACCTTTAAAATTGAGAGCTTATAATACGAAAACGCCTGCGATTGCAAGAGGAATAACCGCGGGGGCGCATCGGGCCCCGAACGGCCGAGAGGGGGCACCGCTAGAAGAAGTTGCCTATGGTGAAGTTGAAGACGACCGGGTCCTCGCCCGCCTTGCGGGCGATGGGGAATCCCCACTCGAAGCGGAGCGGTCCCATGGGCGAATTCCAGCGGATCCCGAAGCCGTAATCGAGCCGCAGGTTCCTGATGTCGTAGTTCTCCGTCTCGCCGAAGGCGTTGCCCGCGTCGAAGAAGACGACCCCCCTGATGCCGGCCTTGTCGTAGATCGGTATCTCGAACTCGGTGATGAACAGGAGTATCTTGTCGCCGCCGTAGACGAAGCGCTGGTCGCTGCCGGAGACGCTGCCCGGTATCCGGATGCTGGGGCCGACCGAGTCGGGCTGGTAGCCCCTGAGCGAGAAGACGCCGCCGGTGAAGAAGCGCTCGAACAGGGGCACCGGCTGGTCGTTCAGGCTCCTGATGTAGCCGATCCTGAAGAACTCCTTGAAGATGAGCCTGTCCTTGATGATCGGGTAGTAGAACATGGTCCTGAAGTTGACCCTGTAGTAGTCGTTGTCGCCGCCGAGCTTGTTGCCCGAGACCTCGTTGGTAAGCAGGTTGTACATCCCCTTGTTGGGGGTGATCCGGTTGTCGCGCGTGTCGCGGGCCAGCGTCAGGGACAGCTGCGAGGTGAGCCCGCTCGTGTTCTGCCTGAAGAACTGCGGCACCGCGTAGCTGAAGTTGCCGACCGAGACCTGCTCGAGGGTGTAGCCCAGCTGCCAGGAGTAGTAGTCGAAGAAGCGCCTGCCCAGGGAGACGTCGCCGCCGGTCGCGGCGCGCCTGAAGTCGTTGTAGTTGTATGCGTTCCGATAGCCGGAGATCCCCGCCATCATCTTCGTGTCCAGGAAATAGGGGTCGCTCACCGAGAGCATGAAGAGCTGGCGCCTCTTGGAGAGCTCGGCCGATATCTGGCCGCTGATCCCGTAGCCCAGGAAGTTCTGCTTCTGTATGGAGGCGTTGATCATAAACTTCTCGACGGAGGAGAAGCCGGCGCCTATGTTGAACGTGCCGGTCGGCCGCTCCCTGACGTCGATGTTGAGCACCATCGTGTCGTCCCGCGTCCCCCTGGGCGTCGCGAAGGTGACGTCCTCGAAGTAGCCGAGCCGCATGAGGTTCTCTTTGCTCTTGCGCAGCCCCCTCTCGCTGAACCGGTCGTCCTCCATCACGGCCAGTTCCCTGCGGATGACCTTGTCGCGGGTCACGTTGTTGCCGGCGATGTTTATGCGCTCGATCGTTATGCGGTCGCCCTTGTGGATCCTCACGTCTATGTCGGCGGTGAGGCTCTCGTCGTCGGGTATGGTCTGGGGCACGATGTTCGCGTACGCGTACCCCTCGTCGCCGTATCTCTCGGTGAGCCCCATGAGGTCGGTGTCGAGGGTCCGCTGGGAGTATATCTCGCCCGCCTTCGTCCTGAGCGCCCCTTCCAGCTCCTGGGGGGTGGTGAGGATGTCGCCCGAGAGGCCTATCCTGCCGATCCTGTACTGCTCGCCCTCGTGCACCTGATAGGTGACGAATATGTAGCGCCTGTCCTTCGAGATGGTCGTCCTGGGCGGGGAAATCTTCGCCCTGAGATAGCCGTGGTTGAGGTAGTAATAGGTGAGGAAGAGCATGTCGTTCTTGAGGATCTCCTCCTCGTACTTGCCGGAGCCGGTGAGGAACGAGAACGCGCCCTTCTGCCTCGTCTTTATGACCTTCCTCAGCTCCTTGTCCTTGAAGACCTTGTTGCCGACGAAGAGCACCCTGCGGACCATGACGCCCTTGTGCTCGTGCACGTCGAAGACGAGCTTCGAGTCCCCGCCCGGCGTGGTGTCGATGTAGTAGTTGACCTCAGCGAGGTAGTATCCCTTCTTCGCGTAGGCCTCGCGGATGCGCTGCATCGACTCCGCGACCGCCTTCTCGTCGAGCGGGCTGAAGGTGCGCTGCGTGACCTCGGGCCTCAGGTCGTCGCTCTTTATCTTCTTGTTGCCGGCGAATCCGATCTCCGCGATGAGCGGCCTCTCGTCGAGGACGAAGTTGAGCCTCACCCCGCCCTGCGCAGGCAAGCTCTCCACCTTGATATGGCGGAACTGCCCCAGCCTGTAGAGGTCGCGCACGTCCCTGTCGAGCTGCTCCTCGCTGAGCGGAGCGCCGACCTGGGTCCTGACCGTGGACCTCAGCGTCTGCTCCGGGGTGCGGACCGCCCCGGTGAACACTATCTCGCGCACGACCGGGCCCGCGGCATGGGCCGAGCCCGACAGCGCCGCCGCCGCGAGCAACGCCGCGATGAGCGCCGCCGCCGATCGATACGTGAATTTCCCCCGCATTCGCATATTCTTTTTTCTCAGGGGATCGGCCCCTCCTGGCCGGCGGTCCTCACGAGCCTGCCGTCGCTCAGCTCGTAAGCGGACATCGACCGGTCGATGAGTCCCCTGTTGTGCGTCACCGCGACGATCGCGATGCCCTTCTCCCTGTTGAGGTCGACGAGGTATTTCCAGACCATGTCGCCGGTCTGCCGGTCCAGGTTTCCTGTCGGCTCGTCCGCGAGTATCACCCTGGGCCTCAGCACCGCGGCCCTGGCTATGGCGACCCGCTGCTGCTCGCCGCCGGAGAGCATGGCCGGCATGTGGTCCTGCCTGTTGGCGAGCCCCATCGCGTCGAGCGCGTCGGAGGCCATGCCCCTCGCCTCGCCCTTCGGGTGACCGGCGATGAGGGCGGGCAGCATGACGTTCTCGAGCGCGGAGAACTCCGGGAGGAGGTGGTAGAACTGAAACACGAAGCCGACCTCGCGGTTCCTGAACCTCGCGATCTCCTCGTCGGAGAGCGAGCCGAGCAGAAAACCGGCGACGCTCACCGATCCCTCGGTGGGAGAGTCGAGCCCGCCTATGACGTGCAGGAGGGTGGACTTGCCGCTGCCCGAGGCGCCGAATATCCCCACCGCCTCGCCCGCCTCGACGGAGAGGTCGAGCCCCCTGAGCACCTCCACAGGCTCGGCCATGTCCGTGTATGTCTTCCAGATCCCCCTGGCTTCGAGAAATGCCATCTCCCCTCACCTGGCCGCGGCCAGCCCCTCGGCCGTCTCGATCCCGGCAAGCCTCATCGCCGCAAATTTGGAGGCGAGCCACATCACCGCAAGACAAAAGAGCGCAACAATGCCGCATATAGTCCACGAAATGTCAATCGGCAGGGAATCGACCATGTAGATCTCCGCCTCGAGCGGTATAAGCCTAAGTTTTTGAACGAGAAATGAAACCGCGATCCCGGTCGCCAGCCCCGCTGCGACCCCCTTCATCCCAACCGACAAACCGTTGCGAACGAATATGCGTGAGACCTCGCGGTCCGTCAGGCCGAGCGCCTTGAGCATCGAGATCTCCGGCAGCCTGCGGATGGTGGTGAGCACGAGCACGGCTATGATGTTGAGAGCAGCGACTACGAGCATGATCCCCATGATGAGCGCCGAGACGAGCCTCTCGAGCCTCACCGCGGAGAGCAGGTCGCGGTTGAGCTCGTCCCAGCTCGTGGCGGAAAACGGCGGGCCCATGCCCCGCTCCACCGCCCGCGCGACCTCTTGTGCGGCCTCCGGGGCCGCGATCCTCAGCTCTATCCCGCTCGCCGCGCGCCCGCCCGCGCCGAAGAGGCCGCGCGCGAGACCTATGTCCATGAGGATGAACTCCGCGTCGTAATCGTGCATGCCCGACTCGAAGGTCCCGGCCGGCGAGATCCCGACAAAGCGCTGGCCGTCGGGCGAGGGGATGAGGAGCTTGAGCCTGTCCTCCCCTCCCTGCGCCAGGCGGCGGGCCATGGCTGCGCCGAGCAGTACCGGAAAGTCGCCGGCGGGGCCGCTCTCCGTCCCCTCGACCTGCGCCCCCTCGCCGAGGGGTAAGACCCGCATCCCGCCGAGCGCCCCCGGCCGGGCGAGGTCCACGCCCTTGACCACCACGCCCCTGATCATCCCCGGGCCTATGAGCATCGCCTCCCGGTACAGAAAAGGCGCGAGGTGCTCGATCTCCGCGGGGATGCCGCCCGCCCTCGCAAGCCCATCCAGCCTCTCAATCGCCGCGCCCTCGTCGGCTATCTCGCCCCCTCCCATCACGATGACGTGCGCGTTGAAGTCGAGCAGCGACTCCCTGTAGCTGCGCTCGAACCCTGAGCCCACCGCGGCCGATATCACGAGCGCTGCGACCGCCACGGCGATCCCGACGCCGGCGACCGCGCGCATGATCCTTATCGATCGCGGCATCCGGCCCGGGCTGTTCAGTCGGTTCGCTATGAAAGCGACGTGCGGCATCGACACCTCATTCGTATCTCAAGACCTCGATCGGGCTCACCCTGGACGCCGTCGCGACCGGATAGAACGACGCCGCGGCCGCCACCGCGACACCGACCAGCGCGAAGGCCGCGGAGAGCGGCAGGTTCAGCTCCACCGGAAGGTAGTCGAGGTAATACGAGTCCGGGAGCCGGATCGGCCACATCTGCGCCGCCGTCGCCGCGAGGGTGCCGAGGACGAATCCGATCCCCGACCCCGCCGCGCCTATGAGCGAGGCGTGCGTGATGAATATCCGCCTGATCCGCCCCTGCGAAAGCCCGATGGCCTGCATTATCCCTATGTCGCGGCGCTTGGCCGCGGTGATGAGAAGCGCCACCCCGGCGATCGAGCACGAGGCGATCACGAGCACCATGGCCAGTATCGCCCCCATGGCCGCCCGCTCGAGCTTCAGGGCGGCGAACAGCTTGCGGTTGTGCTCGTCGAACCCCTCCGCCCGCCATCCCTCCGGGAGCCTCGCCCTGGCGGCGGCCAGCGCCTCCGGCGTGTCGGTCGGGTCGGCGAGCCTTATCTGCCAGCCCTCCTCCGCCTGCTGCCCGAGGAGCCTCTGCGCCTCCTCGAGCCCCACGAGGACATACTTGCCGTCGTACTCGTAGATGCCGGAGCGGAAGATGCCCGCCACCCTGTAGCTCCTCGAGTTCGGGACGAGGTCGCCCGCGGGCCCCACCTCCGCAAGGGGGGCGGTGAGCCTCAGCGAGTCGGCAAAATCGGGATGCACCATGAGCTGGGCAGCCGCCTCGCTGCCCACCGTCGCCTCGGGCAGGGAGTCTTCGTCCCTCCACGACGTGTCGGGGAGCCCGGGACCGTCGCCCGCGCGGTAGATATCGATTCCCGACATGGCGCCCATGCGCTCCATGTCCACGCCGCGCACGCGGGCGCCGAGCACCGCCGGCTCGCCGCCCCCCTCGGCGGTCGCGATGACCTCGCCCTGCACGTACGGCACGGCGTCGACGACCCGCACGCCCTCGAGGATCGCATCCAGGTCCCTCTCGCGCAGCTCCTCTGAACCGGCAGCCCTGATGAGCGTGATGTGGGCGCTGAACCCGGCGAGCCTTTGGGCCAGCTCGTCCCTGAACCCCAGCATCACCGACATGACGACGACCAGCGCCATGGTGCCGGCCGCTATCCCCGCGACAGCGGTGGCGGTGAGCATGGGCGCAAAGCGGCCCGCGCTCCGGGAACGCAGGTAGCGCGCGGCGATCCATGAATTGAGAGGGAAGTTCATAGAGACCGGAAGACTGAGGTTAAGGTTAAGGTTGAGGTTGAGGTTGAGGCCAAGGCATTTCTCAGCCTCAGCCTCAGCCTCAACCTGAACTAAACCTTCTCTTCGCCCTCCTTCTTTCTCCTGAGGAGCGGAAACAGTATGACGTCTCGGATCGATGGTGAATCGGTGAGCAGCATCACCAGCCTGTCGATGCCTATGCCCTCGCCCGCCGTGGGCGGCATGCCGTACTCGAGAGCGGTGATGTAGTCCTCGTCGAAGTGCATGGCCTCCTCGTCGCCGCGGCCGAGCGCCTCGACCTGCGCCCTGAAACGGCCCGCCTGGTCGGCGGGGTCGTTGAGCTCGGAGAAGGCGTTCGCGATCTCGCGGCCGTACACGAAGAGCTCGAATCGGTCCGCCACCTCCGGGTCCGCGTCGTTCCGGCGAGAGAGCGGCGAGACCTCGGTCGGGTACTGGGTGATGAAGGTCGGCCGGACGAGCCTCTTCTCCACGGTGAGCTCGAAGATCTCGGTGAGGATCGCGCCGAGACCCTCGTCCTTCGACTTGAGCTCGTCGCCGAGGGAGCGCGCGTACTTGAGCGCCTTCTCGCGCGAGGTGAGTATGGCGGGGTCCACCCCGCCGATCTCGACGAGGGACTCCTTGAGGGTGTGGCGGGCGAACGGCGCCTTGAAGCTTATCCTCTCACCCTGGTAGATCGCCTCGTCGGCCCCGAGCACCTTGCCGCAGACCTCGGAGAGCATCTCCTCGGTCAGCCTCATGAGGTCCTCGTAGGTGGCGTAGCTCTGGTAGAACTCCAGCATGGTGAACTCGGGGTTGTGCTGGATCGATATCCCCTCGTTTCTGAAGTTTCTGTTTATCTCGAAGACCCGCTCCATGCCGCCGACGACGAGCCTCTTGAGATAGAGCTCCGGCGCGATGCGGAGGAAGAGGTCCTGGTCGAGCTTGTTGTGGTGCGTGACGAAGGGCCTGGCCGCCGCGCCCCCGGGGATCGGATGCATCATCGGCGTCTCGACCTCGAGGAACCCCCTGGAGACCATGAACTCCCGGATCGCCTGCACCACCTGCGAGCGGACCACGAACGCCCGCTTGACGCCTTCGTTCACGATGAGGTCGATGTAGCGCTGCCGGTAGCGCGCCTCGATGTCGGTCAGCCCGTGCCATTTCTCGGGCAGCGGCTGTATGGACTTCGTGACAAACTTGAGATCGCCGGCAGCCAGGGTGAGCTCGCCTGTCTTGGTGCGGAAGAGCCTGCCGTGGAACCAGGCGAAATCGCCCACGTCGAACATCTTGTAAAGCTCGAAGAGTTGATCGTTAATAGCTTGTTTTTGAACGAATATCTGCAGGTCGCCCGTGCGGTCCCTGAGTTTGAGAAAGGCGGCCTTTCCAAAGGCCCGGATCGCCATTATCCGGCCGGCGAGCGAGAATGTTTCATCGATCTTCTCGAGGGCAGCGGCGTCCTGATCGTCGAACTTCGCGTGGATCTGGACCGCGGTGTGCGAGGGCTCGATGCCGTTGGGATACGGGCTCACCCCCATCTCGCGGAGTTTTGCCGCCTTCCCTCGCCTCAGCTCTATATATTGATTTGTGTCCTCGGACATCTCCCCCCCACCGGAAGTTCAGATTATGGCGAAATGTATGAAATTTCGGGGAGTTATATAAGCTCGACCAAGGAAGTCAAGGGATAAGCGTCGCCCACTACATGGTAACCGCGAAGGCGATTCCCCACTTGCCCTTTTCGTCGAGCTGAGGGAGCTCGGATAACGGGACCACGAACTCGTAGACGCGGTGCTCCGCGGAGGATGCGTCGGTGTACTGCGAACCCATGCGGCCGAACTTCCCGCCGCCGGCCCCGGCTGTGAAGCTCTTGAGCCCGTCGTTTCCCCGGACGTAGAGCACCGCCTTGTCGTCCGCCCCGTCGGGGGTGTTGTCGGCAGCCACGTCGAGCGCGACCGAGAGATTTGCGCCGTCGTCGCGCACCCACATGAGGATGGGCTGCGTCTTCTCGCCGATCGCCGGGACCGCCTTCTCCCTGTAATTCGGCTTTCCGAGCTCATCCCTCGGGGTGTGCTCTCCGTCGAGCTCTATTGCGCCATTCTCCGATCCGGGCAGGTAGTTGAAGTAGTTCGAGCTCTGGACGATCGTCGCCTCCTCCTTCTGGGTAGGCAGCGGTATGGTCTTCTGCACCCTGCCCGCCGACGCGGTGAAGGCGAGCGTCACGTTGCGCACATCCTCCCCGCCGATGGGGGGGAATTCAAGGACGAGTTCGTCGAAGCAGGCGCAGTCCTCGTCCTTCATGGAGAGCTTCTTCGTCACGTCCTTGCCGTCGGCGGTCGCCTTGACGGGCTTGTACCTCCTCTTCCCCGACACGAGCTCCACCGAGTCGAGGAACACCGGAGCCCTCGCCCCGCGCTTGAGCGTGACCTTCACGTTGCCGCCGTCCTCCATCTCGATGAACGGGGCCGCGCTGACCGTGTACTCCTCGAATTTCGGCGCCTCGGTCACATAGACCGGCTCGCCCACGGTCTTCCCGCCGAAGCGGAACATCTGAAGGGAGGCCGAACTCGGCTCCCTGTCCGGCAGCCTGTGGTCTCGCATGCGCTGCTCGTAACTCTGAGCCATGCATGTCGAGGAGAGCAGCACAAGCGCCGTGGACGCCATCGCGAAAATTCTCATCGATCTCCTCCGATCTCGGTTCAAGGACCGCCCCCTATGCATTGGCGCTCCGGAGCAAATACGACCTTATGAACCCGTCCAGCTCCCCGTCCATCACCGCGTCGACGTTTCCGGTCTCGACGTCGGTGCGGTGGTCCTTCACCATCCGGTAGGGCTGCATGACGTAGGAGCGGATCTGGCTTCCCCATTCTATCTTCTTCTTGTCCCTGGTGAGCTTGTCCTCCTCCGCCTGGCGCTTCTCGACCTCGATCTCGTAGAGCTTGGCCCTGAGCACCTTGAGCGCGTTGGCCTTATTCTGGTGCTGGCTCCGCTCGCTCTGGCAGGCGACGACGATGCCGCTGGGCTCGTGAGTTATGCGGACCGCGGAGTCGGTCTTGTTGACGTGCTGGCCCCCGGCCCCCCCCGAGCGGAAGGTGTCTATGCGAAGGTCCTCGTCGCGTATCTCCACCTCGATGTCGTCCGCCACCTCGGGCAGTACGAAGACCGAGGTGAATGAGGTGTGGCGCCGCTTGTTCGCGTCGAACGGCGAGATCCTCACCAGCCTGTGGACCCCGTTCTCGGCCTTGAGATACCCGTACGCGTAGTCGCCCTGGACCGTCATGGTGACGCTCCGAAACCCGGCCCCGTCCCCTGCGGTGAAGTCCACCACCTCGTTGGCGTACCCGTGCGCGTCGCACCAGCGGCGGTACATGCGCAGGAGCATCTCCGCCCAGTCGCACGCCTCCGTGCCGCCCGCCCCCGCGTTGATGAACATGATGGCGTTGTTGCGGTCGCTGGCGCCGGAGAGCATGCGCCTGAACTCCAGGTCGTCGAGCACCTTCTCCACCCGGGCCAGCTCCGAGTGAGCCTCCCCCACGAGCTCCCCCGCCCCGCCCCCCCTCGCGAGATCGACGACCGCCTCCGCGTCCGCGATGGACCGGGCGAGCCCGTCAAAGGTCGAGAGCGTCGAGGCCAGGGCGTCCCTCTCCTTGGTGAGGACCCCGGCCCCCTTGGCGTCGTCCCAGAACCCGGGCTGGTGAGAAAGGGAGTCTATCTCCTCGACCCTCTTCCTCTTCGCAGGCAGGTCAAAGATGCCCCCTGATCTCGATCAGCCTCTTGTTCAGCGCGTCCAGTTTCTCCCTCAGTTCCTTGCTCATCTATTTCTCCTGTGATCTGTGGTCAGTGGTCTGTTGTCAGTTTGCCGTGCTCCGCCCTCTGCGTTTCCTGATCCCGATCGCCACTGCAATTATCAATCCAATCGCGGCATAGGCGGCGCACGCATATGCGAACCAGTCCCCCATCCTCGAATAGGGCGCAAGCCCCCTTCGCAGCCCTATCGGGGCGACGATCAGAGCGTCGTGGAAGATTCCCGATTCGGTCTCTACCCTGCCCGAGGGCGATATCACCGCCGAGACCCCGGTGTTTGTCGCCCTGACCATGTACCTGCGGTTCTCCACCGAGCGGAAGACCGCCAGGGCCAGGTGCTGGAACGGCGCGGAGGAGACCCCGTACCAGGCGTCGTTTGTCACGTTCACGAGGTACTCCGCACCGTTTCTGACCAGCGAGCGCGATATCTCGGGGAAGATGTCCTCGTAGCACACCAGCGGACCGGCCATCGTGTCGCCTATCAGTATCGGCTCGTAACCCTCGCCGGGGGAGAAGTTTCCGGCCGGCTCGGTCAGCTTTCTGGCGAAGAAGAGCAGCCTGCCGTAGGGCACGTACTCCCCGAACGGCACCAGGTGCACCTTGTGATAGCGGCCGGTCAGGTTCCCCTTTGCGTCGAAGAGGACGAAGCTGTTGTAATAACCCCCGTCCGGCTTCTCCGATATGGCGCCCATGCCGAGCCTGGGCACAGGGCCGAGTTCCTCTGCATCGAATCCCAGAGCAATCGGCTCTATCTCGGCGGTCCGGGTGTCGATCGGCCATGGGAAGCTGGCCTCGGGCCAGAGCACGAGATCGACCGAGGCGTCCCTGAGGGCCCTGGTGCCCCGCCTGAGGATCTTGAGGTTTTCAATCGCCCTGTCCTCGCGCCACTTGTCCTCCTGCGCGATGTTGCCCTGGACGATGCCCACGGTCATCGTGCCGGCAGGCGCGAGGTTCGTGCTGATCTCGCCCAGGCGCACGCGGCCGTAAGCAAATGTCGCGACCAGCAGCGCAATCGTGACCCCTGTCTTGAGAGCGAGCTGCGCGGGCCTCCTGCCTGCCAGCGCGGAGACTATCTCGGCGAGGCAGACGTTGACCCAGACGATCAGGAAGATGAGTCCGTATATGCCGACGAGGTCCGCGATCTGGATCATCGAAAGCGCGCGCCACTGCGACATGGCGATGTTCGCCCAAGGGAAACCACCGGCGGGCCCGTAATTGCGCGCCAACTCGACCGATGCCCAGCACGCGGGCAAAAGGGCGATCATCTCGCCGCGCCACCTCGTCTGTATGAAGCGCGCAATCGCCGGCGCCAGGGCGATGTAGGCCGCGAGTATGAGTATCATGAGCGCGAGCACGAGCGAGCTGGCCAGCGGCGGAAGCTTGCCGTAGTGGTGCAGCGCCCGGTATATCCAGTAGAGAGAGCCGCCGTACGCGACCAGCCCCGAGATGAAGGCGAGTGCGAAGGCCCTTCGTGGGCTCGCATCGAGCACCACGATGACAAGCGGCACCAGGGCGATCCAGGCGAGCCAGCCCATCTCCGGCAAATGCCTGCCGAAGAACACGGTCGGAAAGCAGAGCGCCACGAGCGCTCCGGAGAGGGCGGCGCAGACTGCCTGGTATGCGTTTCTCCTCATGTTGTCGCGATTCATGGCGTTCCTCACAGTATCCTGGCCAGGGTCTCGAACTCGGCTGTCCGCATCCTTCGCCAGTCGGCCGGGCTCTCGTCGCCCTGCCCCGAGACGTGCAAAAGGCCGTGGACGCACAGGAGCAGGAGCTCGTCCGAGAGCGGCGCCGACCGCTCGCGCGCCTGCCTCTTGGCCGCATCGAGCGAGACCGCCACCTCCCCGGCGAGCGATGGGTCGCCGGTGTACTCGAACGCGAGCACGTCGGTCGGCCCCCCGCATCCCCGGTAGCGCAGGGCGAGGCTCGAGATCGTAGCGTCGTCGGTGAGTATTATCTCCGCGCGACGGGCGCTTTGCCCACCCCCTGCGGTCGCTCGCCTCAGCGCCCGGCTAATCGCCCCCAGGTCCGCCTTCGCCCTCGGGTGCCCGTTGCGGATGCTCGCCGTGATCCCCCGCAGCCTCCCGGTGGGTCTGCTTGTCCTTCTCATTCTCCACTTCCTTCGCGTACTCTATCCGCGCGTGGTATATGCCGAGCAGCGTCCTGGTGAACGCCGTGGCTATCATGTTGAGGTCCCGAAGCGTCAGATCGCACTCGTCGAGCTGGGTCTCGTTGAAGATGTCGTGGATCGTCTTCTGCACGGTCTGCTCGATGCGGGCCGGGCTCTTCTCCTTGAGCGCCCTCACCGAGGCCTCGGTCACGTCGGCGAGCATCAGTATCGCGGCCTCCCTGGTCTGGGGCTTGGGGCCGGGGTACCTGAAGTCCTTGGGGTCGACCCTCTGCAGCGACGGGTCCTCGGACACCTTCGCCTTCTCATAGAAGAAGCTTATGAGCCTCGTGCCGTGGTGCTGCGGTATCATGTCGTATATCGCCCTGGGTATCTTGGACGACTGCGCGAGCTCGATGCCGTCCTTGACGTGCGCGGAGACAATGAGCGCGGACATGCTGGGGGAGAGCTTCTCATGCCTGTTCTCGCCCGGCTTGGTGTTCTCAACGAAATAGAGCGGCTTTTTGAGCTTGCCTATGTCGTGATAGTAGGCCCCCACCCTCACCAGCAGCGCGTTCGCCCCGATCTCCGTCGCGGCCGCCTCGCCCAGGAGCCCCACCAGGTGCGAGTGGTGGTAGGTGCCCGGCGCCCTGACGACCAGCTCGCGCAGGACCGGATGGTTGAGGTTGGCGAGCTCCAGCAGCTTGATGTCCGAGGTGTAGCCCGAGACCGACTCCACCACCGGCGCCGCGATCATCGCGTATATGGCGCAGCCGACGCCGGAGACCATGGCGAAGAGCATGCACCAGAGGGTCTCGGAGAGGGAGGCGGCCACCGGCGCGTTCGCGCTGAGTATCAGCCTGATGCCCAGCACGGCCGCAACTCCCGCTGCGCCGGTAAGGGCGCCCGCCCTGATGATGTGGCTCCGGCGATCGGCGTTCGCGATCGCCATGATAGCGGTGAGGCTCGTGATCAGGCAGTAGGCGACGAACGTCGCGTCGGTCTCCACGAACAGGCCTGCGAATATCGAAAGGACGATCGCGAAGACGAAGGAGACGTCGGCCCTGAGGAACATCCTGATGAGCATGGCCCCGCCCGCCACCGGCACCGCGTAGTGGAGGCCCGAGGAGTTGAGGGAGAGCAGCATCGCGTCGCGGACCGCAGGCGCCAGGGTCAGCGAGAACCTCATGATGAGCAGTACCGAGAGGCCGACCAGTGCCATGAGGAGGTGGTCCTCGCGGCTCACCCTGCCCCTGCGGAAGAACTTCTCGACAGACATGAAAGGCAGAAGAAGAAAGCAGATCACCAGCAGGAACGTGCCCATGAACTCCAGATAATACGAGGCGCTCTTGCGCTCCGCCCTCATCCCGGAGAGCACCTTCAGGTGCCAGTTGTCGAACCGGGCGCCCTCCCTGATTATCATCTCGCCGGCCTTGAGCTTGATGGTGGCGTCCTTGATCGCCGCAGCGGCCGCGTCGCGGCGGGAGGCGCTCTCGGTCCTGTTGAAGATCACGTTGGGCTGCACCATCGCGGAAGCCAGCGAAGCGATCGCCGCGCCTGTCCTCGCATCGCCTATACCGAGAGCCGAGAGGTTCTCCTTCTCGATCTGCGCCCTCACCCTGAAGACGACCGGGTAGAGGCAGATGTCCTCAACCTCCACCTCGTCTTTTCTGGGCGGGGCGCCGGCCTCCTTCGCCTCCTCCACGGTCCTGAGGATCGCACGAACGGGCTCCTCGCCCTCCCGCTGCGGCGCCTCGGTGAGCACGGGGCCGGACATGGCCCTCGATACGAGCGTCAAAATGGCGCCCTCGCTGCGCCTGTTGAACCCATCCTTCGCGAGCTGCGACACTGCGGATTCCGGGAGTTCGATCCCGAGCCTCTGCGAGAGGAGCCTCTCCATCTCGGCGCGCCTCTCGTCGGAGATCGGCAGGACCGTCCCCGCCCTCGCTGCGGCGGAGCGATCGGGAGGGGCCCAGCCGGCAACGAGCCTGCGCGCCGCCTCGAAGGCCTCGCGGACGCGGCCTTCCTGGGCCGCGGCGAGCCCGGCATCGTAGTCGTACACCGGCAGCACCGAGGCCATCGCCTCGTCCCGAAGCTTTTTGCCCGCCTCCTCGTCCACTATCTCATAGTTGCGGTCCGCCTTTATGTCCCTGGCCGCTATCTGGCCCACGCTCACGGCAGGGGGTATCTGCTGAAAGGAGATCGTGGTGACCAGGGTCACGGCCGCGGCCAGCAGCACTATCGAGATCCAGGAGAATGCGCGGGCGCGAGCGAGCGAGCTGAAAAAAGAGCCGATCTCCCCGGCCGCTGCCGCAAACGCCCTGCGAGCCCCTTCAAATGTTCGCTCAGCCATGACGACCCTCGTCGGTCTGGTATGCGTTGACTATCCTGCTCACCAGGTTGTGCCTGACCACGTCGACCTCTGTGAAGCGGTGGAACGCTATCCCCTCGCAGCCATCGAGTATGCGCCAGGCCTCCAGGAGGCCGGAGCGCTGGCCGGGCGGAAGGTCGATCTGCGTCACGTCGCCGTTGACGACCATCCTCGAGTCGACCCCCAGCCTCGTGAGGCACATCTTCATCTGCTGGTAGGAGCAGTTCTGCGCCTCGTCCAGTATGACGAACGCCCGGTGCAGCGTCCTGCCGCGCATGAAGGCGATCGGTGCGATCTCGATGACGCCCTCCGCGATCATCTCCTCCACCCTGTCCATCTCGAGCATGTCGTGCAGCGCGTCGTAGAGCGGCCTGAGGTATGGGTTGACCTTCTCCACCATGTCGCCGGGGAGAAAGCCCAGCTTCTCGCCCGCCTCCACGGCCGGCCTCGTGAGCACAATCCTGTCGTACTGCCTCTTGAGCAGCGAGGTGAGCGCCATCGCGACCGCGAGATATGTCTTCCCGGTGCCCGCGGGGCCTATGGAGAACACCACGTCGTGGGAGGCCATCATCTCCAGGTACTCCCTCTGAGCGGGGGAGCGGGGGACGATGGCGCGCTTCCTTGCGGGAAGAAAGATCGAGCTCGCGAATAGGCGCTCCACGTCTGCGTTCCTGTCCCGGCTCATCAGGGCGATCGCCCTCTCGATGTCCGAGCCGGTTATGGGGTAGCCCTTCTTGAGCATCGAGTAGAGGCTGGTGAGTATCCTCTCGCCCGACTTCACCGCGCCGCCGGCCCCCGCAAGCCTGAGCCCCGTGCCGCGGACGTCGACCTCGATGCCGAGGCCTTCCTCGAGCCTCCGCAGGTGCCTGTCCTCGGCGCCGAAGAGGTCGCGTGCGACGCGGTTGTCGTCGAACTCGAGCGCAACCACCCTTGCGGACTGTGAGACCTTTTTCCTGAGCATGCGGACCTATCTCCTGGGCCTCTGGGCACCGCCCGCTGCGGCGGCCTGGGCCGCCTCGCTCATCACCTGGACGAAGAACTCCCGCCTCCTGCCCCGGGGGTCCATGTCCACGAGCATCGGCTCCTCCCTGAGCCCCAGCACGAGCTTTCCCGCCGCGAGCGGGATCGAGACCGACCTTCCCAGCACGGCGGAGACGACCCTGGGAGAGACCGGCACCGCCTCCCTGCGCCTGTTCTTCGCCTCCACCCCCTCGCCCGGGAAGATCGCGAGCGAACTTCTGAACTGCTCCAAGATCTCGGACAGCGGCTCGAGTATCGCAAGGGCCGCGCCGGGCTCAGGGACGATTATCGTGACGAGCCCATCCTGGGCATTCGCCTCCCTGATCGCCCTGTTGGTCTCGTGGATCACGGAGAGCACGTCGATCCCGCTCGTCGTGTTCACAAAATAATTTCTCAACAAAATCATAATCCTATAATCTATTTGGGAGGGATTTTAAATGCAATCATTAAAAACAACTCCGATTGACACGGCGGATTTACTCACCTATCCCATGCCGGATGAAAGACCTGGGAAAGAGGTTCGAGGAGCTTGTCGGGATAATGGCGAGGCTCAGGGCGCCCGACGGCTGCCCCTGGGACCGCGAGCAGTCGTACAAGGACATCGCCGCGCACACCCTCGAGGAGACGCACGAGGTGCTCGAGGCCATCGACCGCGAGGACTACGACGCGCTCAAGGAGGAGCTGGGCGACCTTCTGCTCCAGATACTCTTCTACTCCCGGATAGCCGAAGAGGAGTCCCGATTCTCAGTGGAGGACGTCGTTGACTCCATCACGAAGAAGCTGATCCATCGCCATCCCCACGTCTTCGGCGACAGCAAGGTCTCCGGGACCGGCGAGGTGCTTGCGCAGTGGGAGCAGCTCAAGAAGCAGGAGGGGAAAAGATCGGTGCTCGGGGGCGTCCCCGACAGCCTGCCCGCGCTGCTGAAGGCCTTCCGCCTCGGCGAGAAGAGCTCGCGGGTCGGCTTCGACTGGTCCGACGCCGAGGGGATACTCGGAAAGGTCGAGGAGGAGGCGCAGGAACTCCACGAGGCGCGGAAACAGGGGGCGACCGACGAGATCGATCACGAGTACGGCGATCTGCTTTTCACGCTGGCCAACCTCGGCCGCTTCCTCAAGATCGACCCCGAGGGGGCCCTGCGCAGGGCGACACAGCGCTTCATGAAGCGGTTCAACTCGATCGAACGGCAGATTGAGCAGACCGGGAGGAAGCTCGGCGAGCTCTCGCCTGAGGAATGGGACAGGCTCTGGGAGCTGGCGAAGAAAGAGGGATAGTCGATCCGCCCGTCAGGGCATGGAAGGGGGAACCCGGTCCGCGGGCAGAGCGCCGGCGGCCCGCCTGCGCACCAGCGCCGCAACCGCCGCGAACTCCTCCGGGCTTATCGCCCTTATGATCGCAAGATAGAGCGCCGCGCCTCCGAAGATGAGGGCGAGCAGCATCCCCGCCCGGGCCCATATCGAAAGGCTGCGGTCGAAGCCGATGAAGTTGAGCGCCGCATAGAGCGCCGCCCCCATGACGGCGCTGGCCAGCGCGGTCCTCGCCACCGACTTGAGGATCGCGCTGCACCCGATGAGCCCCACCTTTCTCCTGAACATCCACAGCAGAAGGAAGAAGTTCGCCGCGGAGGAGATCACCAGCGCTGCGGCCAGGCCCCTGTGCGCTAGATGCTTCATGAGCAGCAGCGCGAATGCCGCGTTGACCGCCACCGCCAGCACGGATACCGCCACAGGGGTCCTGGCGTCCTTGAGGGCGAAGAACGCCGGCACGAGGTTGCGGACGCCTGAGACGAACGGTATCTTCATGGCGAAGAAGCAGAGGGCGCCGGCTGAGGCGACCGCCGCCTCGGGGGTGAACTCCCCCCTCTGGAAGAGCACGCTGATGACCGGGAGCGCCAGCACGTAGAGCCCGACCGCGGCCGGGATGTCGATCAGAAACGCGAGCCTCAGGCTGTAGCCGAGAGTCGACTTGAAAGAACCGATGTCCTTCTTCGCCGCGTGCTCGGAGAGGGTCGGCAGCGTGGCGGTCGCCACGGCGATGGAAAATATGCCCAGCGAGAATTCAGAGACCCTGTCGGCGTACCAGAGATAGGAGACGCTGCCGTCGGGCAAAAAGGAAGCCAGGAACGTGACCACGACGACGTTGAACTGATAGACGGCGGCGCCGAACGCCGACGGTATCATGAGCACCAGCAGCCCCTTGAGGGCGGGGTGCCTCCAGTTGAACTCTATCCTGGGGAGCATCCGCTCCCTGACCAGGACCGGGATCTGGAGCGCCAGCTGCGCGACCCCGCCCAGCAGCACGCCGATCGCCACCCCCTCGGCCGGCACCCTCGCGTACCTCTCGAGCACAAGGGCGCCTATGATGATGAAGATGTTGAGAAGGACCGGCGATGCGGCCGGGGCCGCGAAGTGCTTGAGCGAGTTGAGTATGCCCATCGCCAGGGCAACGAGGCTGATGAGGACGATGTAGGGGAACATGAGCCTGGTGAGGTAAACCGTGATCTCGAATTTCTCCGGATTGTCCGCAAAGCCCCAGGCTATCATCTTCACCAGGAGCGGAGCGAAGATCACGCCGAAGATCGCGAGCGCGACGAGGAAGATCGAGAGGTAGGTGAACACGACCGAGGCCGCGCGCCTCCCCTCCGCCCTCGATATTCTGAGGTTCTCCGTGTATACGGGCACGAAGGCGACCGTGAGCGCCCCCTCGGCCACCAGCCGCCTGAGGAGGTTCGGTATCCTGAAGGCCACGTAGAAGGCGTCTGCGAACCTGGTGGCGCCGAAGGCCCAGGCCAGGACAGCGTCCCGGACGAGGCCCAGGATCCTCGAGAGGAAGGTGAAGAAGCTGACCGTGCCCACCCGGCGGCTGATGTTTGCATGTTCGCTCTGCATGGCCTTTTCCCGGCCCCTCCCGAAAAAAAGGGCCCCGAATACGCGGGGTTGACAACTACAGGGTGGCATGATAGCTGCGGCACTCCTCATTTGCAACAAGGGAGAAGAAGATGGCCATAGACAAGTTGAAGAAGAAGCTGGGAGTGGGCAGGCACGCGTCGGCGATCAAGCGCGCGCGCCAGAACGAGAAGCGAAGGCTGATCAACAAAACGCGCCTCTCCAAGATGCGCACCGCCCTCAAGGCGGCCCGGGCCGGGGCGACCCCCGAGGATCTCAAGAGGACCTCACCCATTATAATGAAGGGCGCGCAGAGGGGCGTCATTCACAGGCGCAAGGCCTCGAGGCTGGTCTCGAGACTCGCGCGGCACGTCAACGCGCAGGGGGCCTAGCGCGACACATCGCGAAGGCAGGGGGCGCCGCTCATCGGGCGGCGCCCTTTTTTTCTGTCAGCGCCACCACCGCTCTCTCGATCACCCTCTCCTTCTGCAGCCTGCTCGACTTTATCCCCCTGTCGCACCTGTGGAGGATGGCGAAGGCTGCCCGCAGCTCGCTCCGGGAGAAGTTTTTCGCCTGGTCGACGTAGCCCTGCAGATAATACGGGTTGACGCCGATGTAGCGCGCCATCTCGGCGCGGTCGGAGGTCCTGCCCGATATCTCCCTGGCCTTCGCGAGCATCCTGAAGTGGCGCGCCAGCATGTGCAGTATCAGCGTCGGGGGCTGGCCGTTTTGGATGAGGTTGTGCAGAAACGACAGGGCCCGCGCAAGCTGCCTGCGGCCAACCGCGTCGGTGAGGTCGAAGACGTCCCTCTGGTGGGTCTCGGCGACCGCCTCCTCAACGTCGCCGAGCTCGATCGCCCTGCGGCTGCCTATGTAGAGGATGACCCGGTCGATCGCGCCCGATATCTGCCCCAGGTCGTTTCCGACCATCTCGGCCAGAAACTTCGCAGCCTCGATGGATATCTGCCTCTCGCGCCTCTTCACCTGCATGCCTATCCATGAGGGGAGCCTGTCGTCGTAGAGGCGCCGGCACTCGACAACCGCCCCGCTCTTCGCAGCGAGCTGCATGAGTCTGGAGCGGCCGTCCATCTTCTCCGCGGTGATGACGAGAACGGACGAATCGATGGGGCTCGCGATGTAATCGGCCAGCGCCTCCGCCATCGACGCCTTGCGCTCCTTGGTCAGCGCCTCGCCGTCGCGTATGACCACCATCGGGCGCGACCCGAGCAGGGAGAGGTTGCGGAGCAGGCCGATCACCTCGTCCGGCCTGGCCTCCTGCGCAGCGAAGGTGTGCACCTCCGCGCCGCCGGAGCCCGCCGCCTCCCTGATCGAGGCGAGCGCCGCCTGGGCCAGGTACGGCTCCTCGCCCACGACAACATACACGGGCCTGAGCTTCCCCTGCCTTATCTCTTTGTCCAGCTCTGTGACGTCGATCCTCGGCATATCCTAGAGCACGATGTTGACGAGCTTGCCCGGCACCACGATCACCTTCCTCGGATCCTTCCCGCCCATAGCGGCCCTGACCTTTTCGCTGGCCAGCGCCGCCTTTCTCAGCTCCTCCTCGGCCGCCGACGCCGGCACCTCTATCCTGTCGCGGAGCCTTCCCGAGACCTGGACTATCACAGTGACCGAGTCGCTGGCGATCTTCGATTCGTCGTGTGACGGCCAGCGCTCCCTGAGCACGCAGCCCCCATGCCCCAGCATGGACCACATCTCCTCGGCCACGTGCGGCATGAGCGGCGATATGAGCAGAACGAGGGTCTCGATCGACTCCCTGCCGATGCTCTCGATCCTCCGTCCGTAGAGGAAGTTCACGTACTCCATGAGCGCCGCTATGGCGGTGTTGAAGTGGTAGCGCTCGATGTCCTCGGTGACCTTCCTGATCGTCCTGTGGCGCTGGCGCTCCGCATCATCGCCCGGGGCGCCGTTCGCCCCCGATTCTATCCACCCGTCGACGAGCCTCCAGAGCCTCATCACGAAGCGGCTCGCGCCCTCGATCCCCTGGTCGCTCCACTCCAGGTCCTTCTCGGGCGGGGAGGCGAAGAGCATGAAGAGCCTCACCGCGTCGGCGCCGTACCTCTTTATCATCTCGTCGGGGTCGACGACGTTGCCCTTCGACTTGCTCATCTTCGCGCCGTCCTTGTAGACCATGCCCTGGGTCATGAGGTTCGCTACCGGCTCGTCCAGATCGACCAACCCCAGGTCGCGCATGACCTTGGTGAAGTAGCGGCAGTAGATGAGGTGCCCGACCGCGTGCTCGATCCCCCCTATGTACTGGTCCACCGGCATCCAGTAGCGGACCATCTCCGGGTCGAGGGGGGCCCCGGCGTGATGGGGGCAGGTGTAGCGGAACATGTACCAGGACGACTCGACGAAGGTGTCCATGGTGTCGGTCTCGCGCCTGGCCGCCTTGCCGCACTTCGGGCAGAGGGTGTTCACGAACGATTCCACCTTTGCGAGCGGGGAGCCGCCCTCGCCGGTGAGCTCGACGTCCATGGGTAGCTCCACCGGCAGCTCCCCCTCCGGCACCGCGACGTCGCCGCAGGCCTCGCAGTGCACGATGGGGATCGGCGCTCCCCAGTAGCGCTGGCGCGATATGCACCAGTCCTTGAGCCGGTATGTGACCGTGGGGCCGCCCATGCCCTTCCCGGCAAGGTGCGCGGTGATCGCCCTCGCCCCCTCCGCGGACGGCATGCCCGAGAAGTGCCCCGACTCCACGAGCGTGCCCGGGCCCTCCCATGCGCCCTCCATGGTCCGCGGATCGAGGGGCGCGCCGTCGGGCTGTATCACCACCTTGATCGGGAGGTTGTACTTCCTGGCGAACTCGAAGTCCCTCTGGTCGTGGGCAGGGACCGCCATCACGGCGCCGGTGCCGTAGTCCATGAGCACGAAGTTCGCAACGTAGATCGGCATGCGCCTGCCTGTGAGAGGATTGATGCAGTGCGCGCCGGTGAACTCCCCCTCCTTCTCGTACGAGCCGGCCAGCCTCGCCTGGTGGTCGATCCTCGCGCTCCGCTCTATGAAGCTGCGAACCTGGCCGCCCCTGCCGCACGCGTCGGCGAGCTCCAGGGCCAGGGGATGCTCCCACGCGAGGCTCATGAATGTGGCTCCGAAGAGGGTGTCGGGCCTGGTCGTGAAGATCGCGATGCGCCCTTTACTCCCCTCCATCTCGAACTCTATGTTCGCGCCCTCGCTCTTTCCTATCCACTCGCGCTGCATCACCCGCACGCGCTCGGGCCAGCCCGCGAGCTTTTCGTCAACGTCGCGCAGGAGCTCCTCGGCGTAGTCCGTTATCCTCAGATACCACTGGGTCATGGACCGCAGCTCCACCTGGGAGTCGCAGCGCCAGCAGACCCCGCCCTCCGCCTGCTCGTTCGCCAGAACCGTCCGGCAGGCGGGGCACCAGTTGACCTTCGAGGTCCTCTTGTAGGCCCATCCCCTCTCGAACATCTTCGTGAAGATGAGCTGCTCCCACCTGTAATACTCCGGAGCGCAGGTCGCGAACTCGCGGTCCCAGTCGTAGGAGCAGCCGAGCCTCTTGAACTGGCCCCTCATGTAATCGATGTTCTCGTAAGTCCACTTCGCCGGATGGACGCCGTGCTTTATGGCCGCGTTCTCGGCCGGCATGCCGAAGGCGTCCCATCCTATCGGGTGGAGCACATTGCAGCCCTGCATCATCTTGTACCTGGCGGCCACGTCCCCTATCGCGTAGTTGCGCACGTGGCCCATGTGCAGGCGCCCCGAGGGATAGGGCAGCATCTCGAGCAGGTAGTACTTGCGCGAACCCTCGCCCGGCTCCACGTTGAACGCCCCGTCGGCGCTCCACCGCGCCTGCCACTTCGCCTCTATCTCGGCCGGATCGTACCTTCGCTCCGCCATCACCTTTCTCCTCCGTGTCGCGGGCCGCCCCGCAGCCCCATCCCTCTCCGGAGCATAACGCTCAATTAAATTGCGCAGTTAACATACATCGCGGAAAGCGTCAAAATTTATCGGAGCGGCCCTTGGCCCACCCGGTTGACATCCGCGCCCCGCGGCTACAGAATCTGCGGCCTCACAGACGACCGGGAGGTTTCCGATGAAGAGAAGCGCGGCGATCGGCCTTCTGCTCTGCTCGATGATATGCTCCACGGCAGCGGGCGCCCATGCGCGCGCCGCATCCATGGTCTTCTGGTACCCGGGCGAGGCTGGAAGCACCGAGGAGGCGCAGCCGGTGCTGGACGACTTCCTCGCATACGTGGGGAAGAAGATGGGCGACGTGGCGATCACCGGCCGCTACTACAACACCGTGGACGGGGGGCTGAAGTACATAGCCCAGGGCAAGCCTGCGATAGGGATCGTGAGCTTCGCCGCGCTGTCTCAGTACGGAGGCGAGATGGGCGACCCGCCGGTCATGCTCTCAACGCTGCCGCTCCCCGAAGGCAAGCCCAGCGAGAGATACGCGCTCGTGGGGACGAAGAGAGAGCTGCCGCCGGGCGCGAGGATCCTCTCGAGCGAGCCGCTCACCCTGAGCTACGTGAGGGAGAGGCTCTTCCCGAAACTTTCGGCCGACGCCTCCGTCTCATCCACGACTCAGCTCTTCTCGAGCCTCAAGAAGATCGCCTCGGGCGAGATCGACGCGTTCGCCCTGCTCACGCCCATAGAGGCGAAGACGCTGGAGAACCTGGGCTCCCCCTGGGCGAAGCGGCTCATCACCGTGTGGCGCTCCGAGAGCGTCCCCACGGCGAAGGTCCTGCTCTTCGACCGTTCATGGAAGGACGCCGAGAGGCTGAAGGAGGTCCTCATCGGCGCAGGGGCCGATCCGGAGGCGAAGGAGCTGCTGCAGGAGCTGAGGCTCAAGGGCTTCAGCGCGCTCAGGTAGCGCCCAGGAGGACCGGCCGGCGACATCATGAAAAAATACGACACATTGCGCATCGAGGCGACCGTCCCGAGGGACCGGGCCGAGGAGGCCTCTTTCCTACTCGCCCGGCTCGGCTGCGGATCCATCCTGGAGCTCGCGGCCGCGGGTAGCGCGTCGGTGACGCTCGTCGCCAACTTCGATGCGCGAGGCAGGAAAGAGGCCCCGCTCGCAGACGAGGTGAGCGAAACGTTCAGAACCTTTCCCGGCCTCGCCGACGCCCAAGTCACCTGCCGCAGGGAGAGGATCGGCGACCTCCGCGATGCCTTCAAGCAGCGCTTCGCCCCCTTCGAGATCGCCCATGGCATAGTGGTCGTGCCCAGCTGGGAGCGATACGAGCGGCGCGCCGGGGATTCGGTGATAGAGCTCGACCCCGGAATGGCGTTCGGCACCGGGCTGCACGAGACCACCCGGCTGTGCGCGCGCTCCCTCGCATCGCGTGCGCGCGGGATCCGGTCGCTCCTCGACGTGGGCACCGGCAGCGGGATACTGGCCATCGCCGGAAGGCTCATGGGCGCCGAAAGGATATGCGCAGTGGAGAACGATCCCGACGCGCTCGCGGTCGCCAGGGAGAATCTCGACAAGAACGGCTGCAGCGACGTCGCCCTCCTCCCCAGACTCGAGATGGCAAAGGGCCGATACGACGCGGTGGTCGCGAACATACTTCTCTCGACGCTCATCGAGCTCAGAGACCCCATGGTCGACCGGGTCGAAGACAACGGCGTGCTCATACTCTCAGGCATCACGGCCGACCAGGAGGCTGAGATAATCTCATCGTACGCGGGGGCGTTCGCGGCCCACGAGACCGATCGAGACGGCGAGTGGAGCGCGGTCATCTTCCGGAGGGACGCCTGATATGCCGCAGTTCTTCCTGGACAGAAAACTCGTCGCCGGCGAGAGGACGCAGATCCGAGGTGCCGACGCCAGGCACATCACGCAGTCGCTGAGGCTCAGGCCCGGGGACCAGCTCGTCCTCTCCGACGGCCGGGGCCGGTCGTTTCGAGCGCGCATCGAGGGCGCGGGCAGCGGGTGCGTCTCGGTCGCGGTGGTCGAGGAGCTGCAGCGCACGGAGTCGGCCCCCGCACCGGTCCTCGCGATCGCCTCGATCCGGCCCGAGCGCATGGAGTGGGCGGTCGAGAAGGCGGTGGAACTCGGATGCAGCCGCGTCATCCCGTTTGACTCGGCCCGAACTGTCCGGAGGGCAGCTGCAGGATCGGGCCCGCGCAGGCACGCCCGCCTCTCGAGGATAGCGACCGAGGCCGCGAAGCAGTCGGGACTGACCTTCCTCCCCGTGGTCGAGAGCGCAATCACCTTCGAGAAGCTGTGTGCCTCGCTCGGATCGTTCGACAGGGCCATTCTCTTCCACGAGTCCGAGGAGAGGCTCGCGCTGCGCCATGCCCTTTCGGGCGGTGGGCCCTCTCCCGGCCATGGCCCCATCGTGATCATAGGACCGGAGGGCGGATTCACGGATGACGAGGTCTCTCTCGCGCGCAGCTCCGGCGCCGCGATCGCGAGCCTCGGGCAGCAGATACTTCGGGCCGAAACCGCGGCGGTGGTCGCGATAGCGATATGCCAGTACGAATCAGGCAACATGGACGCCTGCTGATCGACACGCCACCCGTCATGTGATATACCCCCCGCATGGAGAGGATGACCCTCGAGGACGTTTCGGCCCGGAAGAAGAGGCCCATGCTCATCGCGCACCGGGGCGCCGGGGCCGAGGCCCCTGAGAACACCCTGCCCGCCATAAAGAGGGCCCTGGATCTCGGCGCCGACGGCATCGAGTTCGACGTCCAGCTCACGCGGGACAAGGTCCCGGTCTGCACCCACGACGACGACCTGTCCCTCCGCACCCTCTTCGAGGGATACCTGCACGCCACCCCCTTCGAGACCGTGCGGAATCTCGACGCCGGCAGCCAATTCAGCACGAAATTCGCCGGCACCCCCATGCCCACCCTCCCCGAGGTCCTGGAGCTCATCGCCCCGCACGAGGTGCTCACGGTCATCGACCTGAAGTATCAGCCGGGGTTCGCCGCTTCGGTCGCGCAGCTCGTAGGCGGCCTCCTCGGCGAGTTCAGGATGCGCGGCAGGGTGCTCGTCGCCACCTCGTGCTGGCGGATAGTGAACGAGCTGAGGCGCAGGCATCCGAAGCTGCCCAGGGCCCTCACGATCGCGCTGCCCCCTTTTCCCTTTTTCCCGACGCGCCTTTTTGCTAAATTCGAGGGGATCACGGCGCTGCATCCGTCGCTCCGCGCGCTGTGGCCGTCACTCGCCGCCAAGATGCGCAGGACCGGCCTCGAGATCAACGCATGGACGGCGAACGAGCCCCATGAGTTCGATCTCTGCTCCGGTATGGGGGTGGACGGAATATTCACCGACGACATAGCCGCGGCAAAGCGTCACTTCGGAGCCGCTGAGACGATGTGAGGGGGAGAAGATGGCAAGCGACGAGAGAGAGCTCGGCAAGACCGATCTGATCGACGTGGGCGAGATCCCGACCGATTTCGACGACGAGTTCACGATGGACCGCGGCGGGCGCGCCGCCTCCGCATCGGGCGAGGAGGCCGACTCCCAGGCCCCGACCATCGCGGAGCTGAAGGACCGCTTCGCCGCCTTCTTCATCGACTGCTCGCTGCTCTACGCCCTCTACTGGCCCCTCATGGTCGCCTACCGAGCCGTCGTCATGGGGGCCGCCGCCGGCCCTGTGCCCGCCGCGGGGGTCCCGGGCCTGATCTTCCACGGGATATTTCTCCTCATCGCCCTGCTCTGGTTCACCCTGTCGGAGTTCTCCCTGGGCGCGAGCCCGGGCAAGCTCCTCTGCCACCTGTACGTGAGGGGCCAGGACGGCGGCCACGTCTCTTTCGGCTCCGCCCTCGTAAGAAACCTCCTGCGGCCGATCGACATGCTGCTCGCGCCGATCCTCGTCCCTGTCGCGTGCATGGAGTGGACCGACTGGCACAAGAGGCTCGGCGACATGGCCGCGCACACGCTCGTCATACGCACCCTGAACAGGCCGCCGCGCAGGTTCGCCCTCTCGCTCGACCTCATATCCAGCGTATCGCGCCGTGCCGTGGCGCTCGTGATCGACCTCGCTATCCTCTGCGGCTGGGCGCTGGGCTACGCGCTGCTCCTCTCCCCGCGCATGCCGGTCGGAAGCATGCTCCTCACCGTGATGGCCCCCCTCTTTCTGCTCGCCTATTTCGTGCTGCCGGAGTGGCTCCTCCACACATCGCCCGGCAAGTGGATCATGGGGCTTTCGGTCTGCCACGAGGACGGAAGCGCGAGCTCTCTGGCCACCGCGCTGGTGAGGAACATCTGGAAGCCGTTCGACCTAAACCCCCTGGGGTTTTTGACCGGCCTCATGAACGTCCGCAGGCAGAGGCCCGGCGATGCGGCCGCGGGCTCGCTGGTCGTCAAGGCGTCGCGCGAGTGGAGGGGTGCCATATCGATCTGCGCCGCGCTCCTGCTCGCCGCTGTGCTCCTCTACGCAGGGGCGAACAACCGCCAGAACCTCTTGAGCGGCGACTTCGAGGTGAACTTCCTCCCGGACTTCGACGTCAGGGGCAGGGCCTCCACGGTCGAGGAGATGCGCGAGGCCAACCTGGGGATCCGGGACTTCCAGTTTGCCGCCGGCGATCCGCTCTCCATCCGCAAGCCCTCCATATTCCAGCCGGGCGAGACCCTGTTCATGGTGTTCGACGTGGGCGGCGTGAGCGTAAAGAACGGCGAGGTGTGGATCCAGGAGGACGTGGACATCAGATACCCCGACGGGACCGTCGGCCTCAAGCTGGAGAACATCAACGACTTCCGGCAGAAGATGACCAAGCGCGGCCTCATCCGGTTCGAGAACAACATCGCCCTGCCCGAGCGCTCCCTCCCGGGAAGGTACACGGTGACGATCACCCTTCGCGACAAGCACGCCCGCCGCGAGATAAAGGAGCAGCGCTTCTTCTACATCACCCCCCCTGAGGAGGCGCCCCTCATCCAGCCCCCGACTCCCCCCCCTGCCCCCGAGGCCCCGAAGGCACAGGCCGAACAGGACGAGGGCCCTTCCGCCATGCCGGGCCCTGCGATGAGCGAGCCTGTCACACCTCCAGCCGCACCGGAGCAGGAGAGCGATGATGATGAACGCGATGAGGATGAATCCCTGGGCGACTAACTGTTTATTTTCATTGATTAATTCAGTTTCAAGCAACTTCAGGTAGTCGGGCACCCGATAATATCCATGAGGATTTTCGTGCGCCTCTGTTCATTATAATGATCATGGAAGGAAGATGAGCATACCGGTCAAAGAAAAGGGTCTTGTGGAGCGATACAGCCGCTTTGTCGAACAGGGCAAGGCGAAGGCCCACGACTCGGAAGCCTTCAAGAAGCGCCTGGACAAGATCGCCCAGTCGAGCGATGAGAACAGGGGCAGCAAACAGGAACACCTCACCGAATCGCCGCGCCATCAGAAGAAACTCTCGGGCGCGCGCAGGCACCAGCCGCCCCCCCGCATGGCCCTCTCCAGCAGGATCACGATCAAGCATGCCGAGCGCCTCTCGAAGCTCGCCCCTCTCATAGAGGGCGCAGCCAGGCGCAACAACGTCCCGGTCGAGCTCATCTGCGGCGTCATCCTGCAGGAATCGGGCGCAAACCACAAAGCGGTCTCGCATGCGGGCGCAAAGGGCCTCATGCAGCTGATGCCCGCCACCGCCAGGCGCTTCGGCGTGAAGAACGTCTTCGACCCGGCGGAGAACATCGAGGGCGGTACCAAGTACCTTCGCTGGCTCCTCGACCGCTTCGACGGGAATGTGGAACTCGCACTTGCCGGCTATAATGCGGGAGAGGGAAACGTAGAGAAATACGGCAACAAGATACCCCCCTTCAAGGAAACCCAGGCCTATGTCCCCAGCGTGCTGAGCTATACGCAGGCCATGATCGACATTTTTTCCGCAAGGATCGCTCAAAATCTCCCTCAATATGCCCGAAAAGTTTAAGTAATAATTCATATTTCCCTTTTAAATATCTAATAATTAATTAAAACAAGCGCATCCTCATTTGTGATCTTAATGTTGACGTTAACGTTAAGGTTGGATAAGCTTGCCTTATGGATAGCAAGGAATCAACTTATCATATTGGCGAGGTTGCGCAGTTGCTGGGCATCTCCTCCAGGACCATCAGGTACTACGAGGAGCTGGGGCTGCTCTCCCCCTCAAGAAGCGAGGGCGGATTCAGGGTCTATTCCGACCATGACCTCCAGCTCATGAAGATCATCGTCAGGTTCAAGGACATAGGCATGGCGCTGGAGGAAATCCGCGCGCTCCTGGGGCTGCGCAACGGCAGCGCCTCCAGGGAATCCCTTGACGAACTGCGGGGCGCCCTGCTCCTTCGGCGCAGGGAGTTCGAGGAAAAGATCGCAGGCCTTCGCCAGTGCATGGAGCAGATAGACGACGTGATCGAGCAGCTGGCCCGATGCAGCAGGTGCGGGCAGCCGATGGAGAAGGAGACCTGCAGCAGGTGCCTGGCGGAGCGCGGGGAGGATATCTCCCCCCTGCTTGATCCGCTCATATAGGGAGGTGGATCCCATGTGGAACTACACTGAGAAGGTGATCGAACATTTCATTCACCCTCGCAACGTGGGCGAGATAGAAAACCCCGACGGCGTGGGCGAGGTCGGATCGCTCGCATGCGGAGACATGCTGAGGCTCAGCTTCAAACTCGACGACGAAGGCCGCATAGTCGATGCCCGGTTCAAGACCTTCGGCTGCGCCTCGGCGATCGCCTCCAGTTCCGCCCTCACCGAGATCATCAGGGGAAAGACGCTCGAGGAGGCGGAGAGGATCACCAACAGGGACATAGCCGAGTATCTCGGCGGGCTGCCCGAGGAGAAGATGCACTGCTCCGTCATGGGGCGCGAGGCCCTCGAGGCCGCGATCGCCAACTACCGCGGCGAGGGGGCGGAGACCAGGACCCTCGAGGGGACGGTGGTATGCAAGTGCTACGGGGTGACCGACGAGCAGATCAGGAAGGTCGCCAGGGAGAACCGCCTCACCACCGTGGAGGAGGTCACAAATTACACCAAGGCCGGCGGCGGATGCGGCCTCTGCCACGAGAGGATACAGGAGATCCTCGACGAGATCCGCAACGGTAAGACCGCCCCGACCACCCCGGCGCAGGTCGCGCAGGAGAAAAAGGCAAAGGGGCTCGCGCTCACCAACATCGAGAAAATACACATCATCGAGCAGCTCATCAGCGAGCGCATCAGGCCCGCGCTCAGGCAGGACGGAGGCGACATAGATCTGCTGGACGTGGACCAGAACGTCGTCTACGTGAGGCTCAAAGGGGCATGCGAGAACTGCCCCTCCGCCAACTACACGATGAGGCAGTTCATCGAGAAGGAGATACAGAGGGAGGTCTCTCCCTCCATCAGGGTCGAGGAGGTGCGGGCTTGAAGGCAATCTATCTGGACAACAACGCGACCACGCGCGTGGCCCCTGAGGTCATCGACGCCATGCTCCCCTTTCTCAGGGAGATGTGGGGCAACCCCTCCAGCATGCACACCTTCGGCGGACAGGTGGGGCGCCACATCGAGAGGGCCCGGGAGCAGGTCGCCCTGACATTGGGGGCGGCCGGGCCGGACGAGATCGTCTTCACCAGCTGCGGCACGGAGAGCGACAACGCCGCAATCATGTCCGCGCTCGCGGCCGCGCCCGACAAGAAGAGGATCGTGACGACAAAGGTCGAGCACCCCGCGGTGCTCAACCTGGCCCGCCACCTGGAGGGGCGCGGCATGGACGTGGTCTATCTCCCCGTCGACAGCCAGGGGAGGCTCGACCTCGACGCTCTGAGGGACTCCATAGACGACCAGACCGCCCTGGTCTCAGTCATGTGGGCGAACAACGAGACCGGCGTCGTCTTCCCCATCGAGGAGATAGCGGCGATATGCTCGGACCGGGGGGTCGTGCTGCACACAGACGCCGTGCAGACGATCGGCAAGCTCCCCTGCGACCTTAGGGAAACTCCTGTAGCATACCTCTCGATGTCCGGTCACAAGATACACGCCCCGAAGGGGATCGGCGCGCTCTACATCCGCCGGGGGACGAAGTTCTCCCCCATGATCATCGGCGGACATCAGGAGCGCGGCCGCAGGGCGGGCACGGAGAATGCGGCGTCCATCGTCGGCCTTGGAAAGGCCTGCGAGCTCGCCATGGCTCACTGGAAAGAGGACTGCAGGCAGATGGCGGCCCTGCGCGACAGGCTGGAGAAGGGTCTCATCGATTCCATCCCGAGGGTCCACATACACGGCGACACGGGCCACAGGCTTCCCAACACGACCAACCTCGGCTTCGAGTCGGTCGAGGGCGAGGCGATACTCCTGCTCCTCAACGAGCACAACATCTGCGCCTCCTCGGGCTCGGCCTGCGCCTCGGGCAGCCTCGACCCCTCCCATGTGATGATAGCGATGGGGGTGCCGTTCGAGCGGGCCCACGGATCCATCCGGTTCTCCCTGTCCCGCTACAACACAGAGGATGATGTGGACGCGGTCCTTACGCACATGCCCGGTATAATAAAGAGGCTCAGGGAGCTCAGTCCGGTCGCCTAATCCCCGGATTTAATGGTTTTTTCTTGACTTTGAACGAGGTTTTCCTATAAGTTGCGCACCCCTTGACAGGGGCATGTTTTCTTTTTTAAATTCAACTAGTTATATAGCGAGCCCACTATGGAAAGCCAGAAGACCAGATTGGAAACTCCCCAGACCGCCGAACGCGGCTGGGTGGTCGTGGACGTGACGGACAAGGTGGTCGGCCGCGCGGCCAGCCGGATCGCCGACATACTCCGCGGCAAACACCGCGCGAGTTTCACCCCTCACGTGGACGCGGGTGATTTCGTGGTGGTGCTCAATGCCGCGAAGCTCCGCTTCACCGGCAACAAGCTCGACGACAAGAACTACTACAGCCACTCCGGCTATTTCGGCGGCATGAAGTCCATCTCGGCCGGGCAACAGCTCGAAAAGCACCCCGACAGGGTGCTCCGCGATGCGGTCTGGGGCATGCTCCCCAAGAACACGCTCTCGAAACACATCATCAAGAAGCTCAAGATCTACCCCGGCTCGGAGCACCCGCACGCAGCCCAGTCGCCGACCGAAATCAAACTGTAACGAACACCAGAGCGGAGAAGGTTCTATGAAAGAGACATCGCAGGAGACGCAGGGCCGATCGAAGAAGCGCACCGAGTTCCAGGCGACCGGAAAGCGCAAGACCTCGATCGCCCGCGTGAGGCTCGCGCCGGGCGTGGGCACCATCACGGTCAACGGCAAGGCGGTCAACGACTACTTCCCCCGCCCCACCCTGCAGCTGGCGGTAGGTAAGCCCTTCGAGCTCACCGGCACCGCCGGCAAGTTCGATGCGGTGGTCAACGTGTGCGGCGGCGGCATCGCGGGACAGGCCGGGGCTACAAGACACGGCATCGCCAGGGCCCTCATCGCCATGAACCAGGACCTGAGAAAGCCTCTCAAGGTCGAGGGGCTTCTCACTCGCGACGCCCGCGAGAAGGAGCGCCGCAAGGTGGGCCGCAGAAAGGCGCGCAAGCGTCCGCAGTACTCGAAGCGCTGATCGACGATCTTCAACCTCGCACCTTTTCACGGGGTGGCACATGCCACCCCGTTTCTTTTGTCCCGACCGGTCCTTTTCACCCGACTGTTATTTGTGCAAATTATATCCACAGGCGATCAGCTCTGTGGATGACCGGACGTCGAAACCTCGCGTTGTCCACACCCGCGTCCCAACTTTCCGGCTCTCTGGTTGACAGGCAATTATGCGCTCCATATACTGCCTCGCGATACGGACCGATCACATGGCTCCCAAGACCAAATTCATATTCATCACCGGCGGAGTCGTCTCAGGCCTTGGCAAGGGCATCGCATCGTCGTCGATCGGCGCAATACTCGAGAGCAGGGGGCTCTCGATCACCCTCCAGAAGTTCGATCCCTACATAAACGTCGACCCTGGCACCATGAGCCCGTTCCAGCACGGCGAGGTGTTCGTGACCGACGACGGCGCCGAGACCGACCTCGACCTCGGTCACTATGAGCGGTTCACCAGGGCCAGGATGGCCAAGGTCAACAACTTCACGACCGGCAAGATCTACGACTCGGTCATCCAGAAGGAGCGCCGGGGCGACTACCTCGGCCGCACCATCCAGGTCATCCCGCACATCACCGACGAGATAAAGGCCTCCATCATGAAGGTCTCCGCGGGCGTGGACCTCGTCCTCGTCGAGATCGGCGGCACGGTCGGGGACATCGAGAGCCTGCCCTTCCTCGAGGCGATCAGGCAGTTCAAGTTCGACGCCGGCCGCGAGAACGTCCTCTACATACATCTGACTCTCATACCGTACCTCTCCGCCTCCGGGGAGCTCAAGACCAAGCCCACCCAGCACAGCGTTCAGAAGCTGCGCGAGATCGGCATCCAGCCCGACATACTGCTCTGCCGGACCGAGCAGCCGCTCTCCAAGGAGCTTCGCTCCAAGATCTCGCTCTTCTGCAACCTCCCCGTCGAGTGCGTCTTCGCGGCTCGCGACGCGGACCACATCTACGACGTGCCCCTCATGTTCCACCGCGAGGGGCTCGACGAGAAGATAGTGGAGCTGCTGAACATCTGGACCAAGGCGCCCGACCTCACCGCATGGAACACCCTGCTCGACGCCATCAAGAACCCCGAATCGGACGTCACCATCGGGATCGTCGGAAAATACGTCAATCTCACCGACTCCTACAAGAGCCTCAACGAGGCGCTCATGCACGGAGGCTATCCGACGAAGACGAAGGTTAACCTCAAGTTCATAGACGCCGAGGAGCTGCAGGACGAGCAGGGCATCAAGGCGCTTGACGCTGTCGACGGCGTGCT
>JAFGMW010000076.1 GCA_016927275.1 Pseudomonadota bacterium | reverse complement strand
GGGGCACTGTATCGTGCGCATCAATTAAGAAGCGACCACTCACGATATTTCCAATTCCTTGCGTAATAAATGAAAGTGCTTCTTTATGTGTGTGTATAAATATTCGGCATCTTTTTCGACACTCCAGTCTTCTCGCAAGGATCGTACGGCATTTTCTCTTAACCGATGAATTTTTTCCAAAATTTCGTCAGGTGCTAAATGTATCTTTGGAACGATTATATCCAACGCCTCCGTAAGCCAATGAGCAAAGTCTTCCTTTTTCCAATTTTCCCACTCATAACCATACTCTGGATCACACTTCGGCATATTCATACAAGGGCCGGTAAAGATCATTAAGCTGCTTCTCTAGAGCAACTCGACGATACTGACTTCTTTTCTGCCTTTTTTCGAATATGTCTTCAAAGTATGGCCGTACAACAGCGCCAATTATTGCACCAACAAAAGCAGCTAGTGCCATTATAACAGCTGGTAGCCAACTTCCGCTCATGATGTCCTCCAAACAAAATAACGAGTCAGCTCATAACGTCCCCATGCCTCGCCCTAACTCGCATCAAATATAAGTAATATCAAGGAAATTGCGGGAGATTTAGGTCACCCTCCCCCTGCCCCCCTCCCATCGAGGGAGGGGGAAGTTGAGTGTGGCACAGAGTGCCGCCGTGACGGGGCGGTTCGGCGGTGCTCTTCGCAGCGTGGCTCGAGGAGGCCGGATTCAGTAGCCTCTATGATCCGGCCGACGAAAGCCCCCGACGAGACGGCGTCTGAGGCGAGGAGGGATAGCGAGAAGAGCACCCCGAAGCGCCACGTCTGAGGGGTCAGAGGACGCGTCCAACCAGATCATAGTCGTGCGAATCCGTGATCTCGACTTCGGCGAATTCGCCGACCTTGGGGTTCCCTTCATTTATATAGACAACCCCGTCGATGTCAGGGGCCTGGCCCTCGTGGCGCGCCTGGATCAGGTGCTCGCTCTCCTCGGAGAGCCCCTCGACGAGAACTTTCATCCTCTTCCCCACCAGCGCCGCGTTCTTCTCGCGCGCTACCCTCTGCTGCAGCTCCATGATGAGGCGCCGCCTCTCCTCGGCCACATCGGCCGGCACCCTCCCCTTGAGTTTCGCGGCAGCGGTCCCCTCCTCAGGGGAGAAAGCGAACGCGCCCAGGTGCTCAAAGCGCGCCTCGCGCACGAATGCGCACAGCTCCTCGAACTCCGCCTCCGTCTCGCCCGGGTAGCCGACGATGAGGCTCGTGCGCAACGCGATCTCCGGGATCTCGGCGCGGAGCCTTAAGATGAGCCCCCTGATCTCCGCCGCATCGCCCTTCCGCCTCATGGACTTCAGTATCCGGTCGCTTATGTGCTGTATCGGTATGTCCAGATAGCGGCATACGTCCCGATGGTCCCGCATCACGTCGATGAGGCGCATCGGGAAATCGTGAGGATAGGCGTACATGATGCGTATCCACTTCTCGCCCGATATCCCCGCGAGCCCCTCCACGAGCGAGGCTATGTCGCTCCCCTTTCCCCTGCCGTAGCCGGTGGTGTCCTGCGCGATGAGGTTGAGCTCGCGCACTCCGCGGGCGATGAGCTGCCTTCCCTCCTCCACGACCGACTGAGGCTCCCGGGAGCGGAACCCCCCGCGGATGCTCGGGATGATGCAGAAGGAGCAGGGGTGGAAGCAGCCCTCGGCGATCTTTATGTAGGCGGTGTGCGGAGGGGTGGCCTGGATGCGGGGCGAGCCGTGGTCGTAGAGGAACTCCGGCCTGGCCACATGGATGGAGCGCCTGCCCTCCCACGCCACGAGGATGTCGGCTATCCGGTGGAACTCCCCTGCGCCGACGAATATGTCCACCTCAGGGAAGAGGTCCTCTATCTCCTCCTCGTAGCGCTGCGGAAGGCAGCCGGCGACGACGAGGAGCCTGGCCTTGCCCTCGGACTTGAAGCGCGCCATCTCTAGGATCGCGTCGATCGCCTCCCTCTTCGCGTCCTCGATGAACGCGCAGGTGTTGACGATGATGACGTCGGCGCGCGAGGCGTCCTCCGTGATCCCAAACCCTGCGCGCAGGAGGGCACCGAGCATCACCTCGGAATCGACGAGGTTTTTCGGACAGCCTAAAGATACCAAGTGAACTGATTTCATGTTGTGAGTTGTGAGTTGTGATCCGATTTCCGGGTCCCGGGTCCCGAGTTACGAGTCACGAGTCACGAGTCACGAGTCACGGTATAAACTCCAGATTGAACGGCCCGATGCCGCCGCTGTCCACGGGGCCCTCCACGTTCGAGAGCACGCCCGCGTCGTCGTATGCCTTCACCTGGATGTCGCTGGAGCTGCGGTTGGCTATATAGAGCGCGCGGTTGACCGTGTCCAGGGCCAGGGCCACGGGCGTGGTCCCGCCTGAGCCGGTCTCACCCGCAGTCACGCGCGCGAGCTCCCCGACGGAGTTGTAGTTGAAAGCCGCCACCGAATTGCTGCCGGAATTGGCCACAAAGAGGAGGCCGCGGGCGGTGTCGATCGCCATGTCGTACGGGACCGTGCCGTTGGAGCGAAACGGCGAGCCGTCGACCCGCGTGAGCACCCCGGCAGCATCGTAGGTGAATGCGTCTATGTTCGATGAGCCGCGGTTCGCCGTGTAGAGGATCCTTCGCGCGTGATCGAGCGCGATCCCGGCAGGGCTCGTGCCCCCGAGGTCATGCGGGGAGCCTGCCGCCTCGGTCGTCGTGCCGTCCGCCTCGTAGGAGAATACCGAGAGCCTGGAGGTCTTCTCGTTTGTGACGAATAAGAGCCTCGTCCCCTGATCGCACGCGATGTCCAGAGGTTTTTCGCCCGAAGACAGGGCCGTGCCCAGGAGCATGGCAGCGCCGGTCTTCGGATCGTACGAAAACACGGACATCGTGTCCGAGGTGTAGTTGGCCGTGAAGGCTAACTTGAGGGATGTGTCGAGCGCCACTGCAACGGGGCCCGCCGCGCCAACTGCGAAAGGCGCCCCGGGGACCGCGTTGAGCTTCCCCTCTGCCCAGGAAACCCCGAAGACCATCATCGTGGAGCTGTTGCCGTTGGTGACGAAGAGAAAGCCGCTCGCCACGTCCAGCGCAATCCCGCGCGGCGCGGTCCCCCCCGGCGAGAAGGGCGAGTCAGCAAACGGGGCCAGCGCGCTCTTTTCGCTGTCGACGGAAAACAGTGCCACGTCGTCCGACTGCCAGTTGACCGCGGCCAGCATGCTTCCGTAGGTAAACCCTCCCTTGCGCGTAACGGTTTCGGCGAGCGAGTTGGTCACGGTGACGTCCACCGATCCGGTCGTCCCCCCCGACGAGGGCGACTCGACCACGATCTCGCCCTCCTCCACGGACACGATCCGGCCCTGCAGATCGCCGAACACGACCGTCGTCCCGCTGTCGAAGCCGCGGCCGCTTATCGTCACCTCGGTGCTGCCGAGGGTGGAGCCCTTGGACGGTGTTATGGAATTGATGACTATGTTCTCCTCGACTATGCCGCAGCTGCACAGGGGGAGCAGGGACCAGATGATGATCGTGCGCAGGCAAAGCTTTCTGAACATCGAGCCCTCCATATCGCCCAGATGATCAAAATCAGACCAGATGAATTCATATTTCACAAATCAAAGCGATCACAATTTAGCCCCTTTATTAAAATTAGTAATTATATCAATAAGTTAAAGCGATGCTCCCATTCTCGCATGTCGGATAATAAAAATCTATACAAGACGCCGTATAATTGCTAGTGTCTGCCGACTCGAGGCGCTGCACAAACAGAGCGTTCACGGAGGCCCGGTCATTATGCAGAACAGAGATGAGAGGCACAAAGGATATCTCTTCGCCGCGCTTGCTTTTCTGATCCTGATGGCAGGGGCGTCATGCGGCGGGGGGGAGCTCCCTGATGAAGCGCTGCTCGATCCGAATCCGGACATATCGAACCTTCTGCCTGTCGCCGTGATCGCGGCCGATCCTATCAACGCGGCGTACGGCGAGACCGTCTCCCTGGACGGGAGCGGCTCCTACGACCCCGACGGGGACGAGATCGCGACCTTCTCCTGGAGCCAGACCTCCGGCGAGCCGATCGAAATATCCGGGGCCGATGAGGCCGAGGCTTCGTTCGTTGCCCCCGGCACGCCCACGGTCATAACGATACAGCTCATAGTCACCGACTCCGCCGGAAACTCCAGCGCGCCTGCAATTGCCGAGATCACCGTGACCGAAGACGGCCTGCCGCCGGACGATGGCGAGCAGCTGACCGCGGTCTATGTCTCCGGGACCATGGGCAACGATGCGAACAGCGGAAGCCCGCTGCGGCCGGTGGCGACCATCGGCCGGGGGATCCTTATCGCCGCGGCGAACGGACTCTCCGACATATTCGTGATGGAGGGGACTTACGAGGAGGAGATCGCCCTGCAGGGCGGCCTCGACCTCAGGGGCTGCGCCGCCTCGTGGGACGAAGAGGGCGACGTGACGTACGCCGCATCCAACGCGGGCACTATCGTCAAGGCGCCTGCAGGCGCGGCCCAGGCGATGACCGCCGACGGCATCTCCGACACCTCCGTACGGTGCTTCTCCATAGAGGGGGGATCGGCGCCGCTCGAATCCCGCAGCATCCTGATCACTGACAGCCAGGGCATAGCGCTCCTTGACCTCTCGTTTGTGACGCCGGGGAGCGCCGGCGGTCTCTGCCGCGACGTCGATGTGCAGGGGAGCGAGACGGTCTCGATCTCCTCGAGCGCATTCAGAAACAGCGGCGAGTGCGACGACTACATAGCGGTCTCGGTGGGCGCAAGCCAGGGCGTGGAGATGGATGCGCTCGAGGGTCCGCTCGCGGTGGCCATCGAGCCAGGAAACGAGTCATATCTCAAGGCGTTCCAGGCGGTGGACAGCGACTCGGTCGTCTTCAGAGGTGTTGCGGTCGCAGGCAGCGCCCCGCTCTCATCGAGCGCGGTATTCACGGGCGTGGCGCTCGGCGACACCACCGGCGCTGTCGTCGAGGACAACTCCATAGACGTCCAGGGGACCAGCGCCTCCGCCGGCGTCTCGCTGCGCTGCACAGCCCAAGCGGTGCATTACACGGTCGCAGGCAACACGTTCTCCCTTGAAGACGTGGCCGGCAGCCTCGCGGGCGTGCGCATCAACTGCCCCATGCCCGGCGGCACCTTCGACATCGAGCGCAACCGCTTCAGGCTCGTACCCGCGGCCAACACCGAGATGGAGACGACGGGCGTGGATGTCCAGGCCCAGATGAAGCCGCTCAACGTATCCGTGGTTAACAACATCTTCACGATGACGCTGGCGCCAAGCGACCACTCGGACAAGACCGGCATAGAGCTCACGAACCTCAACGCGGCCTCGAACGTCTCGGCGATGCACAACACCTTCATCATCATGGGCAGCCAGGGTGAGCTTCACACCGTAGGCTCAGACAGCTCGGACGTCCAGTTCGACTCCCTGGGCAACATCGCCTTCGTCTACGGCAACAACGTCAAAAACTCCCTCTTCCGCCTGAGGAAGGCGTGCCAGACAAACTTCTGCGCCAGGGGGATCGTGGCGAATCTGGTCAACGAGGACTTCTTCGCCACCCCGCTGCTGATGGCATATTACTATGATACCGCGGAGAACGAGGCCCTCGAGGTTATAAACGAGTGCGACCTGGCGATGCCGCCGCCTCAGTGCGGGACCAGCGAGGTGGACCGCCGCGACAATCAGATCAATGCAGCGATGATCGTGCCCTTCTTCGACACCGATGCCGGCGAGCTGATGCCCGATAACCAGCCCCTGGCAAAGGATCTGGGGCCGCTGGGCACCGGCGTCGCGGTCGATGTCGACGGCAAGGAACGCTCCGACAGCCTGCCGGACATAGGGGCCACCGAGTACTGATCAAGAACCTCATCGAGAGGGAGGAGAACAAAATGTCTTACTTCAAGATCGATTTCAAAAGCCCGACCGACTGGGTGCTCGCAGCCCTGGCAGCCCCGCTCCTGCCGTTCGCGCTCCTGAGCGGCTGCTCCGATCAGAAGGAGCTGCCTGACCTTCCGCCGCTCGGAGGCACCGATGCAGACGCGGATGTTGACACCGATGTCGACACGGACACCGATACGGACACCGATACCGACACGGACACGGACGTCGACACCGACACGTATACCGACACGGACACCTATACGGACACGGATACCGGAACTGACCTGGATACGGACACCGACACCGATACCGACGTGGATACGGACACCGACGCCGATACCGACGTGGATACGGACACCGACGCCGATACCGACATCGACACCGACACCGACGTGGATACGGATACGGACACCGACATCGACACTGACACCGACACCTCAACGATGGATGCCGGGGTGGACGGAGGAGTGGACACGGACACCGTCACCGACACGGAGACAGCAACGGAAACGGAGACTGAGACAGAAACCGATACGACAGCCGCCTACACCTTCGCCTCATGCAGGCTCGTTGCCGAGGACTCCTGGGGCATGAAATACGCGATGTTCATGGAGCAGGGCTCACCTCAGACCATGCGCTTCAGGGCCGCGACCGGCACCAGCTCGACCATCGAGGCATCGAGGCAAACCTTCCCGGCCGTCACCTGGCCCAAGGACGCGCAGACCGTGCCCGACTACGCCCTGGACCTCACCGGCACATACCAGTTCCTGGGTTCACTCGGAGAGCTGGGTGGAGAGATCACCATGCGCAGCTGGGACGCGATCGTCGCCTCGTTCGTGGACGGGCTCGTCCTTCCGATGACCGAGGCGGATGATATAACCTGCGACCCCACGCCCATACTCCTGTCCACGGCCAACGAGCTCTACTTCGCGCAGGACAGCTCAGTCAGCATGGACGTGGATTGCGACGACTGGAACGGCACCGAGTGCACCGCCGTATCGGGCGCCGGCTTCATGTACTTCCCGTACCTCTTCGAGCACTACTGGAACGTATCGATAGAGTGCGAATAGGGGCGTGGGACCGGGCGATATGCAGAATTGAGACCATGGAGGACAAAGATGAGAGTAGACGATCAGGCACCCGCGACGGCGGCTGACATTCTGGCCGATGACATCTTCGATGCGCCGGTCCAGGAAGAAGCAGTGGCGGAAGCCGTGGTGGACGACGAGATACCTCCCTCATACAGGGTTGAGGAGGACGCCGCTGCGGAGGAAGTTGAGGAGGAGGAGGAGGAGGAGGAGCCGAATGCCGAAGAGAAGGCCGCTCCGCCGGAGCCTCCAAAGGAACGCGAGCTGGCCTGGCTTCTGCACATGGCCCCGAGCCCCCAGTACCGCATATTCATGGACCTCGCCGGCGAGGGCGTGGAGTCGGGCCTGGGCGGCCTCGGGCTCGCGTTCGACGCGGTCACAAACGTGCTCGAGAGCGGCGCCAGGTTCTCGTTCGGCGCCCACTTCCACGGCTTCCGCCATGCGATGTTCACGGGCGTGAGGCTCGGTGCAGCGGGCGACATATCGGACTCGATATTCCTAAAGCTCATGGCCAACCTCGACTACGTGGGCATCTCCGGCCCCGACAGGGCAAGCCCGTATGTCCCGATCGAGCTCAACGACCCGCCGGTCACCGCCGACGGCACCGCCTACTCCTTCACGCCCATCTCCATGGACATGTCCATGAGGGGGGCGGCGCTCACGATCTCCCCTGAGATCGCGGTAATGTTCAAGCGCTGGGACATAGGAGGCGGCAAGACCCTGGGCCTCGGCGCTTTCCTCGCCCTTGAGGCGGGGCTGTATGTCGGTGCGGTCACCGACGACGGCTGCGCGTACGCCTACGACCCCGGCTCAAGCGACGGGGTGCATGTGAGGCCCGACGGCACCGGAAACGCATCCTTCACCCAGGAGGGCTCTCTCGGCTCGCGCTGCCGCGCCGACGAGACCTCCTTCGGCGTTATCTTCGGGGGCCAGGCCGGCCTGACGCTCGAATTCGGGCTGTAAAACAGCGTTGAATTAGGAGCCGGGCTCTGGCACTCTCGCCGCATGAGCATAAACTGCGGCATAGTGGGGCTGCCCAACGTGGGCAAGTCCACCCTCTTCAACGCGATGACCGCGGCCCACGTACCTGCCGAGAAGTACCCCTTCTGCACAAAGGACCACAACACGGGCATGGTCGCCATCCCGGACGATCGGCTGAACAAGATCGCCTCGATATTCAAGCCAGAGCGCGTGGTCCCCACCCAGGTCGAGTTCGTGGACATCGCCGGCCTCGTCGAGGGCGCCCACAAGGGCGAGGGGCTGGGCAATAGATTCCTCTCGCACATACGCGAGATGCATGCCGTGGCCCACGTCGTCCGATGCTTCGACGCGGAGGACGTGCCGCACTCCTACGACAGAATAGACCCTGTTCACGACATCGAGGTCGTGAACACCGAGCTCGCGCTCGCGGACCTCGAGATAGTCACCAAGCGCCACGAGAAGGCCTCCCACCTGGCAAAGACTGGCGACAAGGCCGCGCGGGCGGAGCTGCCGCTGCTGGAGAATCTCAAGGCCGCGATCGAGTCCGGGCTGCCCGCGCGAAAGGCCCCCCTCTCGGAAAAGGAGCGGGAGGAGCTGGACACCACCGGGCTCATCACCACGAAGCCGGTCCTCTATGTTCTCAACGTCAACGAGAGCGACGTGAAGGGGCCGTCCGAGCGGGTGAAGGCGGCGCTGGCGCACGCCGCAGAGGAGGGCTCCCCGGCCATAGAGATCTGCGGCTCGATCGAGGACGAGCTCGCCGACCTCTCCGACGAGGAGAAGCGCGCATTCCTCGACGACCTGGGCCTCGCAGAGCCGGGGCTGCCCAGGCTCATCCACGCGGCCTATAAGCTGCTCGATCTCATCACCTTCTTCACCAAGGACGGCCCGGAGGTGCGCGCCTGGACCGTCAGGCGCGGCACGAAGGCCCCTGCCGCAGCGGGAAAGATTCACACCGACTTCGAGCGGGGCTTCGTGAGGGCCGAGGTCTACTCGAGCGACGACCTGTTCAAGACCGGTTCCGAGCACAAGGTCAAGGATGAGGGGCATCTCCGCATAGAGGGGCACGACTACGTCATAAAGGACGGCGACGTGGTGCATTTCAGGTTCAACGTTTAGATGCTGAGAAGCTGAGAAGCTAAGAGGCGAGAGAAAGAGGAGGAATGGATGATCAAGGTCCGTCAAATTGTCTTCATATTTTCATTCGGCGCCGCATGGGGATTGATCGAGGCGATACTAGGCGGAGCGCTCCATGTCGTAAGAGTGCCCTACGCAGGCCTCATCATGTCCGGGATCGGCTTCTCCATACTCTTCATGGCCCTCAAGTCGGGCGTGGGACCCATGCATCTCTTCGCCGTGAGCCTCGTCGCTGCCGCATTCAAGTTCCTCTCCGCCCCGATCTACTCTATCCCGGCCATGCAGCGCTGCATCTGGAACCCCGCCATATCCATCGCGATGCAGGGGCTGGCGTTTTCCGCGGTCGCGCGCTTCGGGCTGTTCTCGGCCGCGCGCCGGGCGGCATCCGCGCTCCTTTCGGACAAGGCAGCAAGATAGCAGGGGCACAGCGTGCACATCATTCTCACAGGGGAGATCGATTCAGGCAAGAGCTCCTGCGTGCAGGGCCTTGTCACGAGGATCATGGGACAGGGCCGCGAGGTGGGGGGATGGATCACTCCGGCCCACACCCGCGCGGGCATTAAAGCGGGCCACGACTTCGTGGCGATCGATGCAGGGGGTCCCGCCCCGCCTCTCCCCTTCACGCGTGCGAGGCCCTTTCAGGGCTCGTTCCCCTGGCGCCGCTTTCACTTCAACCGGCTTGCATTCGAGAGGACAACGGAGTTGGCAGAGCGCCTCTGCCGAGTCCCGGGTCCAGGATCCCGAGCCCCGGAACTCTTCGTCATGGACGAACTGGGGCCCCTGGAGCTCGAAGAGGGCAAAGGATTCCTGAAAGCGGCGCGCCGGGCCATTTCCGTGGCGCCCAATACCCTCACGGTGGTCAGAAAGGGCCTCGAGGAGCGCCTGATCGACTCCCTGGGGATTACCAACTGCACCCTCTTTGCCATGGCGGCGGCAGACGAGATGGAGGCCTCGCTGGGCCTCGCGCGGTGCAGCGTCCGAAATACTTGATTTATCCGAAGAAATCGGCTCTATTCACACACCATGTCAGGCCTGCCCATACGCAAGATAGTGTTCATCGAACCGTGCGCCCCCGGCGCCCACATCTACAAGAAGTGGGGGCTGCCGAGGATGGGCACGCTGATCCTCGCAACCATCCTCAGGGACGCGGGCTTCGAGGTGAAGGTCTTCTTCGAAGACATCAAGGGCATCGACTACGACGATGTCTTCGACGCGGACCTGGTAGGGATATCGACCATCACTTCGACGGCGCCGCGCGCCTACGAGATGGCGAACATCGTCCGCAAGGCGGGCATCCCGGTCGTGATGGGGGGCCCCCACGTCTCCTTCCTCGTGGAGGAGGCGCTGGAACACTGCGACTTCGTGATGCGCGGAGAGGCCGAGGAGACGATCATCCCGTTCATCAGGGCCCTGGAGACAGGCGAGGGGTTCGAATCCATCCCCGGCCTCTCCTGGCGGTACGGCAACCGCATACGCAGCAACGACCTCCCTGAGCGCTGCCAGGACCTCGACCGATACCCGTTCCCGGACTTCGACCTCGTCGGCGGCAGCAAGAAGTTCAAGGGAGACCTGAGCATAACGCCGATCATAATGTCCAGGGGCTGCCCCTTCGGGTGCAACTTCTGCTCGGTGACCGCGATGTTCGGCAGGCGCTACCGCTTCCGCTCCGTGGGCAACGTAATGGAGGAGCTGAGACAGCGCAAGCCCAGCTGGGTGTTCTTCTACGACGATAACTTCGTAGCCAACCCGTCGCACACCAAGGAACTGTTGCGCGCGATGATCGCCGAGGGGATTTCAATGAAGTGGAGCGCGCAGGTCCGCATCGACGTGGCGCGCGACCCGGAGCTTCTCGGCCTCATGAAGCGCGCCGGCTGCACCATCGTCTACATCGGCCTGGAATCGATCAACGCGCGCACCCTCGAGGCGCTCAACAAGGGACAGACGCCCGAGGAGATGGAGAAGGCGATCCGCATCATCAACTCCTACGGCATAAACATACACGGGATGTTCATATTCGGCGCCGACCACGACGACCCGGCGACCCTCCGGGAGACGGTGAAGTTCGCCAAGAGAAACGGCCTCGCCTCGGTGCAGTTCATGATCCTCGTCCCGCTGCCGGGCACCCAGGTCTTCAACAACCTCGCCGCGGAGGGGAGGCTCATATCGCGCGACTGGGCCTACTACGACGCGCACCACGTGGTATTTACGCCCAAGGGCATGAGCGTGCTGCAGCTGCAGACGCTGACCATCAAGTCCATGGTCAGGTTCTACTCGTTCCGCCAGGTCGTCTCCAAGCTCCTCAGGCTCGACATGTGGGGCGTGGTGATGCGCATGTACGGCTGGCGCATGACCCGCAAGAGCAGGGCCAACATGCGCGGGTTCATCAAGCACCTCAGGGAGGCATACGCCCAGGCCGGCACCGATATAACCAATGCCAGGAACGAGATACACCTGAAGGCCAGGAAGACCACGGATGACCTCAAGGATCTCGTGAACAGAGTGAACCTTGACAGGATACGCGAGATCAAACAGGAGCGCCTGAGGAGATGGCGCTCCCAGGCCAGGGCGTGACTAGGGGGATCCATGACTGAGCAGAACCACGAGTCGGTGGTCCGCACGATATCCGACCAGGTGAGGTCCAGGGGCGGGAGGGGCGAGCCCGCACGCATCCGCAAGGCGGCCGTGTCGCACTTCGTCCCCAATCCGAGGGAAAAGGAGGATCTCCCCAGGATAGACATGACGCCGCTGACCAGTATCCTCGAGATAAACGAGTCGGAGCGCACCTGCACCGCGGAGTCGGGCGTGACGTTCTCGGAACTGGTGAAGGCAACCCTCGCGAAGGGGCTCGTGCCCTACACGGTGCCGGAGCTCAAGGGCATAACGGTGGGCGGCGCGGTCTCGGGCTGCTCAATCGAGTCCATGTCCTACAGGCACGGCGGATTCCACGACTCCTGCCTCGAATACGAGATCGTCACCGGCACAGGCGACGTCGCGACCTGCTCGCCCGAGCGCAATCCGGAGCTCTTCCACATGCTCCACGGCTCCTACGGCACGCTGGGGCTCATAACCAGGGCCAAGTTCAGGCTGCACCCGGCAAAACCCTACGTGAAGATGACCTACGAGAGACACCGCTCGTTCTCCGAGTTCTGGAGGGAACTCCGCAACCACTGCAACAGGGCGGACCACGACTTCATAGACGCGATCATCCACTCCAGGGACTCGTTCGTCATCTGCCTCGGCGACATGGTGGAGAGCGCGCCCTACACGAGCAACTACGACTGGCTCAAGATCTTCTACAAAAGCACCGCCGAGCGCGTCGAGGACTACCTCACCACCTACGACTACTTCTTCCGCTACGACGCCGAGTGCCACTGGCTCACTCGCACGGTCCCGCTCATGGAGACCATGCCGGCGAGGCTCCTGCTGGGCAAGATGCTCCTCGGCTCCACCAACCTCATCAAGTGGTCGAAGAGGGTGAAACCGATAATGAAGCTCAAGAGGCGGCCGGAGGTGGTGGTGGACGTCTTCATCCCGTCGAAGAGGTTCGAGGAGTTCTACCGCTGGTACGAGAGCGACTTCGACTTCTTCCCCCTGTGGATAGTGCCCTACCGCACGCCGCAGCTCTACCCCTGGATAAGCGACGAGTACGCGAAAAAGATCGACGACACCCTCTTCATCGACTGCGCTGTCTACGGGAAGAAGAACTCCGACCCAAACATCGACTACTCCGAGCTCCTGGAGAGGAAGACCGTGGAGCTCGGGGGGCTCAAGACCCTGATCTCGCGCAACCACTTCGACGAGTCGACTTTCTGGAAGGTCTACGACAAGCCGCGCTACGACAGGATCAAGTCGCAGACCGACCCCCGGGGCGTGTTCGAGAACCTCTACGACAAGTTCAGCCCGAGGCACTACTGACCGCATGAATCAGGCCGGCTCAGGGAGGCAGGCGACCGCCGTGGCGGGACTCGTGGCAGTGACCGCGATCTGGGGCTCCACATTCATACTGGTCAAGTGGACCGTGGTTTCGGTCGACGTCTACTACTTCCTCTTCCTCCGCTTCGCGCTCGCGGCCGCCCTCATGGCCGCGGTCTTCCACAGGAAGCTTGCGCGGCCCAAGCCGGGGACATTGCTGGCGTCGCTGGCCCTTTCCCTCCTGCTTTTCTCCGCGTACGTCGCGCAGACCGAGGGGCTCAAGATCACATCCGCCTCCAACTCCGCGCTGATAAGCGGCATGTACATGGTGATGGTGCCTTTCTTCCTCATGGTCTACCCGGGGAAAAAGCCCGCCCTCTTCGCCGCGGCGGGAGTGACCGTGGCCACGCCCGGCATGTTCCTGCTCACGAGGTTCGCACCCGCGGGGCTCAACGCGGGGGACCTGCTCACGCTCGGGTGCGCGGCCGCATTCGCATGGCACATAATCCTCACCGGAGAGTTCACCTGCAGGCACAGCGTGGTGGAGCTTGTGGTCTTCCAGCTCGCGTTTGTGGCCGCGGCCGGCGGCCTGGTCTGGCTCCTCAGGGGCGCGCCGGCGACTCCGCTGCCGCCCGTGGGGTGGCTGGCGCTGGCCGTGACCGCGATCCTGGCCACAGCCTTTGCCTTCACCGTGCAGACCTGGGCGCAGCGCACCGTGGACCCCACGCGCACAGGCATCATATTCGCGCTGGAGGCGGTCTTCGGCGTCCTGTTCGGCTGGCTCCTGGGGGGCGACTCGTTCACCCCCCTCTCGGCCGCCGGCGCCTTCCTCATGATAGCGGGCATGGCCATCTCGGAGAGCAGGCCGCTGGCAAGATACGCCGCGGAGAAGCTCTTCAGTTAGATTGACGCGCCTTCCCGTTGCTGATATTTTAAGGCCGACAGTCACAACAAAGGGGGGCACTATGGGCGAAGAGATCGTGGTGGAGCAGTTCAAGATTCAGGAGATGCCGCCGGCGTTCGCCGGAATGGGCATCGGGATGATAGTCGTGGCGCTGGCCGTCTACGTCTTCTGGGCGTACTGCATAGCCAGGATGGCGGTGAGGCTCGGGATGCCCATGGGCAAGGCTTTCGTCTGGGCGCTCATCCCCATCGCGAACATCTTCCTGCTTTTGAAGCTCTCCGGGAAACCGATGTGGTGGTTCATACTCCTGCTCATACCGATCGTGAACATAGTGATCATGATACTGATGTGGATGGCCTTCGTGGAGAGGCTGGGTCACCCGGCGTGGTGGGGGGTGGTCATCGCGCTGGTGCCGGTCGTCAACATTGTCCTGTTTTTGATCCTCGCGTTCGAGAAGCCGCAGGCCGCAGCCGCCTGAGGCAGCGATTGTTCAAAATAAAAAGGGCTCCGGAAGGAGCCCTTTTTATTTATAATATCAATAATTTAGACGATAGAGCGAAGGCGGGCGGCGATTCGATCAGCCGCCTTTTGGCACTGCTCCACCGTCGGCACCAGGGCCAGCCTCACATACCCCTCGCCCGGGTTGCCCTCCGGGGTCTCTTCGCTGATCCAGTTGCCCGGCGTGGCCACCACGGCGATCGCGGGATCGAGAAGCGCCTTTGCGAACTCCACCGACGAGATCCCCTCCGGTATGCGCTGCCAGATGTAGAGGGTGGCATCGGGCCTGCACTCGGCAAGCCCCGCCCTGACGAAGGAGTCCACCATGATGTCGCGCTTTTCCCTGTAGAGGGCGCGGAGGTCCTCCACGTGTCCCTCGTCGGAGAGCGCGGCGATCGCCGCGTCCTGTATGAACGTGGGGGTCCCTGAGTCGATGTTCGTCTTGAGCTTCTTGAAGGCGGAGACGATTTGCCGATCGCCCGCGACCCAGCCCACGCGGTAGCCGGTCATGCAGCTGCGCTTGGAGAGCGACTGGAACACGACCACGCCCTCTCTCCCCGCCTCGAGCATGCAGTGGGGCGCCGCACCGTAGTAGTTCTCCGTGTAGGCCTCGTCCGAGGCTATGATGATGCCGTTTTCCCTTCCGAACTCCACGCAGCGTTTGAGAAAATCGATGCCGCAGACCGCGCCCGTGGGGTTGTTGGGGTAGTTGACCCACATGATCCGCGCGCGCCTGGCGACGTCCTTGGGGATCGAATCGAGGTCCGGGAGGAACGCGTTCTCGGCAAGGAGGTTCACGCGGTGGACCTCGCCCTCGGCGAATCGAGTGCCGCGGGCATAAGGCGGATAGCCCGGGTTCGGCGCGATCACGAGATCGCCGGGGTTCACGAACGCCTCGGGGAAGTTGAAGACCGCCTCCTTGGAGCCGATGGAGGCCGATATCTCGGTCGCCGGGTCGAGCTCCACCCCGAAGCGCCGCCTCGTCCATGCGGCTATGGCCTCCCTGAACTCCGGGGCGCCGACATAGCTGGGGTACCCGCCTGCCGCGTGCCGGTCCACCGACTCCTTGATCGCGCGGCGCACGACCTCTGGCGTGGGCTCCGTGGGGTCGCCCACCCCGAAGTCGATCACATCCACGCCCTGCCCCCTAAGCCCGGCGACCCTCGCATCTATCTCCGCGAACGGATATCCGGTCAGAGACCCCAGCCGCCGTGAAACCTCTATCGCCATATCTCCTCCTGAAGCTGTATTAGGTGCAACAACAGGCTATCGGCGTCAAGCGCTCTCTCCTCGTCCGATTGCCTTCGGGTCCTGTCGTCGGGCGGCTCCTCCCTGCCTGCTGCAGGCAGGCCGTCGCCGTGTCGAGGCTGTCCGTTTCGGAAAGTTCGGCAGACGGAGCGGGACGGTGCGCTCTTCTCGCTACGCTCGTCGCCTCAGGCGCCGGCTCCTCGCTGGGCCACGTCGGCCGGATCATAACAGGCTACGGCACCCGACCTCCGTGAGCCCCGCTGCGAAGAGCACACCGTTCCTCTCCGTCAAATCGGCACCCTTCGCCTCCGGGTGTCGCCGTGTCGAGGTTGTCTGTTGAGGAGCTGGCCGGGAAGCGGCGGGGCCAGCCCGCCATGCGTGCCGCAGG
>JAFGMW010000075.1 GCA_016927275.1 Pseudomonadota bacterium | reverse complement strand
GACGTGCACTATGCCGTTGGCGTCGATGTCGAAGGTGACCTCGATCTGCGGTATGCCGCGCGGCGCGGGCGGGATGCCGTCGAGGTGGAAGCGGCCCAGCGTACGGTTGTCGCCCGCCATCTCGCGCTCGCCCTGCATCACGTGGACCTCGACAGAGGTCTGGCTGTCGGCCGCGGTCGAGAACACCTGGCTCTTGCGCGTGGGGATCGTGGTGTTGCGCTCGATCAGCCTCGTCATCACGCCGCCGAGGGTCTCGATGCCCAGCGAGAGCGGGGTCACGTCGAGCAGCAGCATGTCCTTGACCTCGCCCGCGAGGACGCCCGCCTGCACCGCCGCGCCGGCGGCAACGACCTCGTCGGGGTTCACGCCCATGTGCGGGTCCCTGCCGAAGAAGTCCTTCACTATCTGCTGCACCTTGGGTATGCGCGTGGATCCGCCGACGAGCACCACCTCGTCGATGTCCGAGGAGGACTTGCCCGCGTCCTTGAGCGCCTTCTGGCACGGTTCCAGCGTCTTCACGAGCAGGTCGTCCACCAGCGCCTCGAACTTCGCGCGGGTGAGCTTGAGGTTCATGTGCTTGGGGCCCGAGGCGTCGGCCGTGAGGAAGGGGAGGTTGATCTCGGTCTCCATGGTCTGCGAGAGCTCGATCTTGGCCTTCTCGGCCGCCTCCTTGAGCCTCTGCAGCACCATCTTGTCCTTGGAGACGTCGATCCCCTGGTCCTTCTTGAACTCGTCTATGAGGTACTCCATGATCCTCTGGTCGATGTTGTCGCCGCCCAGGTGCGTGTCGCCGTTGGTGGAGTGGACCTCGACGACGTTCTCGCCCACCTCGAGTATCGATATGTCGAAGGTGCCCCCGCCGAAGTCGAATACCGCGATGGTCTCGTCCTTCTTCTTGTCGAGCCCGTAGGCCAGCGCGGCCGCGGTGGGCTCGTTCACTATGCGCTTCACGTCGAAGCCCGCGATCTTCCCCGCGTCCTTGGTGGCCTGGCGCTGGCTGTCGTTGAAGTATGCGGGGGTGGTGATCACCGCCTCGGTCACCGGCTCGCCCAGATAGTTCTCGGCGGCCCTCTTGAGCTTGCGCAGGATGTGCGCCGAGATCTCGGGGGGCGCGAAGGTCTTGTCGCCCACGATCACCTCGGCGTCGCCGTTGTTCGCATGCCCCACCTTGAAGGGGACTATGCGGATCTCCTCAGGCACCTCGTCGTACTTCCGCCCCATGAACCGCTTGATCGAGTAGATGGTGTTGTCGGGGTTTGTTATGGCCTGGCGCTTGGCTATCTGGCCGACCAGGATCTCGTTGTCCTTGGTGAAGGCCACCACCGAAGGGGTGGTGCGGCTTCCCTCTTCGTTGGCGATGATCTTTGGCTCGCCGCCCTCCATGACCGCAACGCAGGAGTTGGTGGTGCCAAGATCAATTCCTATTATTTTTCCCATGGTTTCCCTCCCAAACCTGATTAATTTTCTTTAAAGTTCTCCCTGACGCAGGGTGATATGGGTCCTTTTGTACGTGTAGTCAAGGTTTTTGGGAAATTTGGCGCGTGGATTGAAGAAAAAAACGAAAGGGCGGCTCACGGCCGCCCTTTCCGCTCATGACGGGCCCACGCTCAGGTCGAGCCATTGACCTTGAACGTCACATAATCGGCCTCCACCTGACTCTCCATCCCGTCGGCGATGAACGACGCCTCGCATGACACCGTCTCATCGACGGCCGGAGAGGGCAGCTTGAACGTGATGTCCACGGGGTGCAGCGCGCCGGGATCGATGTTGTCCACCCTGCAGATGAGTTTCGTGCCGTAGTTCAGGCATCCCTCCGTGCTCTGAAGAATCGATCCGGCCGGCGGCAGGAAGGTCAGGTCGCCCTTGGTGATCGCGCTTCGCCCCCTGTTCTCGACGAGGACCCTGATCGCCGCGTTGGTCCCGGGGTTCAGCATGCCGCTCGGGCCGATCAGGGTCATGAGGTGCTGGTACACCGCTGCGGATATCTCGCGGACTATCTCCACCGGTATCTCATGGAGCGCGAGCTCATCGCCGAAGCAGTCGGCTGTGGGCTCGATCTTGACGTCGGTGCTGCCCGCCTTGGCGTCCGCATCGGCCTTGAGCTTGAGCGTCACCATGGAAAACCCGCCGGGCGCGAAGGTAGCCCCGCCGACCTGGGCCTTCTCGGCCGATGTCGAAGGGGGCTTGAAGCTCACTATGTTGAAGATCCTGTCGTAGCCCTTCACGCCGGCCTGCGCCTCGGATTGATCGAGGGTGAGACCCTCCGGGAGGCTGAGCGGCTCGAGCGTGCACCCCTTGGGATACGGTATCCTCACCTCGCATTCCTGGCCTGCGTAGCAGGTGGTCTTGAGCCTCGTGGGCATGTCGTCGAGCGCTTCCGTGAAGTCCATGGTGACGGGTATGTCGACCTCGAACCCCTTGTACTTGACGTTCTGGCAGTACCTGCTGCCCTTCCATCCGTCCGCCTGGGCCTGCTCGGTATAGGTAGGCTCGAGGTCGTCCTCCTCCTCGGTCATCTGATCCTCTTCAGTGTCGCCGGTGTCGCCCGGAGAGACGACGTCGGGCGCCATTAGCGCCTTGGGGGGGGTGACGGTCATGGTCTTGGCGGCGGCCTCTGTGTTCAATGACTGCACGATGTAGTTGAAGTTCGCCTCGGAGAAGGAGAGGTCGGTCTCCACGCAGACGTATCCGGTCTTTGACCTGATCGGCACCGCGAAGGCGCCGGTCGTGTCGGAGTAGTACTCTGCCACGAGCTTGCTGTCGCGCGTGATCATGAGCTTGGCAAAGGGCACGCCGGCGTCGCTCGTGTCGTAGATCCCGTTGCCGTTCTTGTCGAAGAACACCTGGCCGCTGACGCTGCTCTGGCAGGCGGAGGCAAACAGCCCGAACAGGACAGCAGCGGCCAGCGCGAGCGCGTTGCGCGTCATGGGTCTTTTCGTCATGGCTCTACCTCTCGATTT